>NZ_JAQJCG010000031.1:0-56614 GCF_030182565.1 Rhizobium centroccidentale
TCGTGTTCCAAGCCGCGTATGCCGACGCCTGCGATACGCTTCCCATCCGAGGAAATACAGCAAATTCAAGCAGAAAGCCTACCCGCGCACAGGTCTCTTAAAGCGCCGGCTCGACTTTCAATCATGCTTCAGGCCGCCGATATGGATTTTCGGCGGCTTTTCGTGCCCAGCCGTTAGAGAGGCAAGGGGCGACAAGATTGCCTGCTTGTGGCGCTGGAGCGCGCTATCCCGCCCGCAGCGTCGCCATGTCAGTCGGAAAGAAGCCCGCCCAGGCCATGACGGTCATGGCGGTGATGACGAGCAGATACCACATGGCGACGTAATCTTCGACCAGGCGCCGGTTCAATGCGGCGAAAAGAAGAGCGACGCTGAAGGCAAGCCAGAGCAGGTTACAGACGTGGTCCATTTTGTTGTTCCCCTTATTCGTCTTTTCCTCCGTTCGGTAAAAGTTAACGGGATAGAGCCGCAGGAGGTAGCGTCGTAGCGGGAGGGAGGTTTGCACAAAGCGAGAAGGTGCCGTCTGCTCGTGCCTGGATGGGCCGTTTGGCGGGCGGCCCGTGGTTTTCCTATCGCGGGTCTCGCATCCGGAAGGAAATCTTAAGGCATACGCATGAGCCCGGAACATCTTGCCACTGCTCGCCGTTATGGCCCGATGGCATTAAGGCGAGGAGGGCTGCCATGGAACATGGTGATTGGAACAATCCCGTCATAGTCGATCTCGATGGCATCGGCCATTTCGCGATCATCACCAACGCGCTGGATGCGGCAAACTGCATGAGCGAGGAGTGGCCGGTCAATGGCGGTCCGGCAATGGATGAGGCCGTGCTGATCTGCCTCGATGCCGTTCTCGGCAAGGTTTCCGCCGAGCGGTCGCGAAAGGCTTTTCTGGAGGCGGCGCGTGAGGCCGGGCTGAGTGTCAGGCCGGATTCGGAGAGCCTTCACTAGTCGATGCAAGACGGGGCGACGGCCTCCCTCGGCGAGAGGCGCTCAGATTGCCCAGAAGATCAGGCTGAGGATTATGATGACGGCGAGGATGAACCCTATCATCCTCCCGAGCCCTTCATTGACATTGCCGTTGCCGACAATCAGATCGTACCAGTCGCTCTTTTCGTTCATCAAACATCCCTCAGGGTTTGCCCCATTAGGTCGATCTCTTCTTCGGTAGTCAATGATTTAAAAACGCTGGGCGACCGCCATCGATCAGGCTTTCATCGCCTGCCTGCGGCGGGCATCAGGGATCCGTTCAAATGGCGATTATTCAGGGATACTGAAGGCCGGCTTTCATCCGGACAGCCGATTTCAAGACAAGTTCTTGTGAACTCCCGGCGAACCGGAAGCGGCATCCTACGAGCTCGCTAAATCTTGAAATCTTTGAGAAATCCACGTTTCTCAAGAAAGGGAATGGTGCCCAGAAGAGGACTCGAACCTCCACGCCTCGCGGCACAGGTACCTGAAACCTGCGCGTCTACCAATTCCGCCATCTGGGCGACGGACACGCATGTAAGGGGGTGGCCGTCCGGTGTCAACAGGGTTTTTGAAGTTTTCGTGGCAATCGTGAAAAAAGCAGTTGGAGCCCGGGTCAAACCCGGGCTGCCGCCCACGCGCTGATCAGGCCAAGTCCCTGTTCCAACAGGGCCTTTGCCTCGCTTTCGCTCGATGCTTCCACGTAGCAGCGCATTTCCGGCGCATTGCCGGAAGGGCGGAAATGGATGATTCGGTTATCCACAAGTGTCACCCGCAGGCCGTCGATATCGCTCTTGGAGGCGACCGTCGCGATCGGCTTCAAGAAATCCGAAAGATTGGCGTCTGAGGCGCGCAGATAGGCCATCAGCGCGGCACTCGTTTCCACGGGGAAATTCTCCAGACGGTCGGCGGCGGCAAAGGGCAAGCGGTAGCTGCCGGCAACGGCCGAAAGCGGTTTGCGTGCCTTCGCCGCGGCGTAGAGCGTTGCCAGGATCGGCAGGAAGCTGTCGCGCGTCGGCAGCGGCTCGAAAGATTTTCCCTCGACGGTGAAGCGGCTTGATGTCAGCGTGCCGCCATTGGCCTCGAAGCCCATGACATTCGCCTTGCCCGCCGCAATGGCCTCGTCCATGCCGGCGATCACATAGGGAGAGCCGACGCGGGTGCGGATAACGGAGTAGGAGCCGGCCGATTCAATGCCGGAGTTAGATGTGACCGGGGTCACGACCACTTGCGCGCCGAGGAAGTTGGCAGCGATGAGGCCAAGGAGATCGCCGCGCAGCGGCTCGCCGGTTTCGTCCGCGACCAGTGGCCGGTCACCGTCGCCATCGGCCGAAACGATGGCATCCAGCCCATGTTCCGGCGCCCAGGCCTTCATCAGGTGGATCGTCTCGGCCGAGACCGCTTCCGTATCCACCGGAATGAAGCTCTCGGAGCGGCCGAGCGGCACGACGCGGGCGCCGTAATGCGTCAGTACCTGACCGAAGAGATCACGCGCCACCGTGCTGTGCTGATAGACGCCGATCGTGAGGCCGGCGAGGCTGCCTGATGGCAGCAGGCCCTTGTTGCGCTCCAGGAACAGCGCCTCCGTTTCCGCCGTGCGGTTTTCCGCCTCGGCAGGCGTTTCGTCGAGCACTGAATCACCGATCGCAAGCGCCTCCTCGCTGATCGCCACCTCGTCGCGCTTGTCGATTTCGCCATCCGGCCGGTAGAATTTGATGCCGTTGCGGTCGGCGGGGATGTGCGAGCCGGTGATCATCAGAGAGGCAGCTTTCAGCTGTAGGCCATAAAGCGCCAGCGCCGGCGTCGGCAATGTGCCGCAGTCGATCGGCGTCAGGCCGGCCCGCTTCAGCGCGCCGATGCAGGTGGCGGAGATCGCCGGGCTCGATTCGCGGAAATCGCGGCCGACGAGGATGAGATCGCCCGGTTTGGCATGGCCGTTTTTCAGCAGATGGCGGGCAAAGGCTGTCGCGTAGAGCGCTGATGCCCGTCCGGTGAGGTCTGCGGATAGGCCGCGAAGGCCGCTGGTGCCGAATTTCAAGCTGCTCACAGGCAATCTCCCTTGCAATGGTTGGGCTGTTATGGCGCAAGCGGTGGCGGCGATCAACTCATCGTGGATCGATAGGTTCCGGTTGCGGCAGCACTGGTTTTGCCATCGTCATGACCCCAACTAAGATAAGAGGTGCGGCGGCCCGCATAGGTTCGTAGCGTTCGGAACAGGAGTATGTCATGGCTGTTTTTCATAGGATCGCGTTTGGCTGCGTCCTCGCGCTTGCCTCGCTGTCGCAGGCGGATTTCGCGACAGCCGCCTCGGATTCTCGGAAGCTCATCACTCCGCCGCGCACCAATACAGTCATCTGCGATTCCCGTGGCTGCTTCGGTTTCGGCGAGCGGCAGTTCTACACCCGTCCAGGTCAGCCGCTTCCGATCACACCGCCCTATAACGGAGGCCTCAATCGCTTTGGCAGCCCGCGAGTTCAGGTTCCCCCGCGTGAAACCTATGCACCGCCACCGAGGGCTCTCTATCCTTCGCCGGCCCAGAAACTGAGACAGCATCAAACCTGGTGCGCCGAGCGCTACCGGACCTACAATCCCGGCACCAACAGCTATACGACGATCAATAATGGAACCAAGCCCTGCCGTTCGCCTTTCGACTGATGCCTGAGCAGCAGGAGACTTAGCTTTCCAGCGATCCGCGGTCGGTATGGCCGAGATCGCGCTCGGGGTCGATGATATCGCGTACCCGCTGCTTGAGTTCCTTCGGTCCCGGGAAGCCGCCATCCCGCTTGCGCTCCCACAACAGCTCGCCGTCGATGCGGATTTCGAAGACGCCGCCGGTGCCGGGGATCAGCGCCACTTCGCCGAGACTGTCGGTAAAGGTCTGCAGCAGTTCCTGCGCCATCCAGCCGGAGCGCAGCAGCCAGTTGCATTGGGTGCAATAGAGAATGGTGATGCGGGGCTTGTCGCTCATTGTCCTGATCCTTCGTTGTTTGCTGAGATTTAGGCTCAACTTTACTCCGCTGCAAGCCAAAGCACTTCCAGGAAAGGCGCCAAGCGGTTTCCGCCCGGAAGTGAGCAATGGCAGACGGCCGGAGCGGCATTTCCGGGGAGAGCTGAAACGCTCCGGCCACTTGCCTCTCCCGCCGCCTCATGCTCATCTCCGGTGGTAACATTGCTCGGGAATCAACGGTATGCGCGTCGCCATCATCGAGAATATGAAGAACACTCCGCTCGGCGCTCTCGGCATAGCGCTGGAGGAGGCCGGGGCCGAGATCGACTGGTTTCGCCCGTGGAGCGGCGAGGCCTTGCCGAAGGACATATCGGCCTATGATGCACTAGCCGTGCTCGGCGGCGAGCAGAGCGCCCGCGACGACGACACCCATCCCTATCTGCCGGAGCTGGCGCGGCTGATGCGCCGTTTCGAGGGCGAGGACAAGGCCGTGCTCGGCATCTGCCTCGGCAGCCAGATTTTGGCGCGCGCCTACGAGGCCGAAAATCTTCTCGGTACCGCCCATGAATTCGGCTGGAAAACAGTCGGCCTGACTGACGAGGGGAAAAAGGACCCGTTGCTCGCCGATGTCGGCGACGAATTCACCATCTTCGAATGGCATGGCGACACTTTTACCTTGCCTGTGGGAGCCACGCGCCTTGCCGCCAATGCCGTCACGCCGAACCAGGCCTTCCGCATCGGCCGCGCCACCTATGGCACGCAGTTTCATTTCGAGGCCAATGCCGCGGTCGTCGAGCGCTGGCGCGGCGAATTTAGGGAAACCATCGAGCACAAGGAGCCCGGCTGGCTCGATCACTATCCGGAGCTTGTGGCCAGGCATGCTGCAGCGGCTGAAGCGGCCGGACTTGCGATCGCGCGCGCCTGGGTGCGGACGATCAGGGCGCAGGCAGAGCTTCCGCAGGCTGCGGAGGCTTGAGGATTGCAAATTATCAGGCCGAGCGCGCACCCGATTAGCTCGCGTCGTGTACCAAAAATCATGGAATGGGAGGAAATGACATCATGAGCGCACTGGAACTACCCTGCGAAGGCGGCTGCCGTTGCGGACAGGTGCGGCTGAAGATCAATGCCAAGCCGATGCTCACCATGGCCTGCCATTGCACAGGCTGTCAGCGCATGACCGGCGGTCCCTATTCGCTGAGCGCCGCCATCCCATCGGATGGTTTCGAGGTGACGGCGGGCGAACCTGTCATCGGCGGCCTGCACGGCGATGTCATCCATCACTATTTCTGCCCGCATTGCATGAGCTGGATGTTCACGAAGCTCGAAGGCGTCGACTGGTTCGTCAATGTCCGCGCCACCATGCTCGACAACACCAGCTGGTTCACGCCCTTCATGGAGACCTGGACGAGCGAAAAGCTGCCATGGGTGACGACGCCCGCCAGGCACAGCTACGCCGCGCTGCCGGCGATGGAGGAGTATGAGGGGCTGATCGGGGAATATATGGCAGGAAACTGAGGTTAGAAGCCTTGGAAAAGAAAGTCGGTCGCGGCGGTAATCTGATCGCCGTGCGAACTGAGATCAGTAACCAGTTCTCCGATTTCGGTAAGCGAAATAGCCGACATCAATTGGGTCGCCATTATGTATGGCTCGCCAGCGATAGTAAATTGCGGGTTGAGCCGTGCCATCGGCATAGGCACTTCCTCCGCGCGGAGTAGTGGCGCCATCATCCGCGTACGTAGTCTTTCCAGCAAATCGGACTGAAGGTCCAGCGCGAGAATTCGACTTTGCTTCAAACCATAGACATGGAATCTCGCCATCAGAACTGTCGGTATTTTCCAAACGGCAGGCCATGTTTTTCAACATAGGCATTCGCTTGTTCGATGGCCTCGGCATTTTCCAGAAGCCACAGGCGGTCGCGCTCAGCCTTGATAGCGCGCGCGATACCCTCTTCGGCAGCACGTGAGATATTGATTTTCAGTTCACGGGCATCTGAAACGAGCCCTTCGTCGAGAGACAAATTTGCAGCTTTTCGCGTCGCTTGGGTCATGAGGTATTCCTCAAATTATGCGCAAACTATATGCGCATAATTTGTTGTTGGGAAGAGCCTCACTCGTCCCCCATCTTCAGCGCGGCAATAAACGCCTCCTGCGGGATTTCGACCTTGCCGAACTGCCGCATGCGCTTCTTGCCCTCCTTCTGCTTGTCGAGCAGCTTGCGCTTGCGGGTAGCGTCGCCGCCGTAGCACTTGGCGGTCACGTCCTTGCGCAGTGCCTTCACCGTCTCGCGGGCGATGATACGCCCGCCGATGGCGGCCTGGATCGGGATCTGGAACATGTGCTGCGGGATCAGGTCCTTCAGCTTCTCGCACATGACGCGGCCGCGCTTTTCGGCGGCCGAACGGTGCACGAGCATGGAGAGCGCGTCCACCGGTTCGGCATTGACGAGGATCGACATCTTGACGAGGTCGCTCTCGCGATAATCGGTCAGGCTGTAGTCGAAGGAGGCATAGCCCTTGGAGATCGACTTTAGGCGGTCGTAGAAGTCGAAGACGACTTCGTTGAGCGGCAGGTCGTAGGTGATCATGGCGCGGTTGCCGACATAGGTCAGCTCGGTCTGGATGCCGCGGCGGTCCTGGCAGAGCTTCAGGATCGAGCCGAGATAATCGTCCGGCGTCAGGATCGTCGCCTTGATCCATGGCTCGCGGAATTCGGAAATCTTGACGACATCGGGCATGTCGGCCGGGTTATGCAGTTCGATCTCTGTACCGTCGGTCATGGTGAGCTGATAGACGACCGAAGGCGCCGTCGCGATCAGGTCGAGGTTGAATTCGCGCTCCAGGCGCTCCTGGATGATTTCCAGGTGCAGCAGGCCGAGGAAGCCGCAGCGGAAGCCGAAGCCGAGAGCGGCAGACGATTCCATCTCGAAGGAGAAGCTGGCGTCGTTGAGGCGCAGCTTGCCCATGGCCGAGCGCAGGTCTTCGAAATCGGCGGCATCGACCGGGAAGAGGCCGCAGAACACCACAGGCTGTGCCGGCTTGAAGCCCGGCAGCGCCTCGGCGGTCGGACGCTTGTCTTCGGTGATCGTATCGCCGACGCGGGTGTCGGCCACTTCCTTGATCGAGGCGGTGATGAAGCCGATTTCGCCGGGGCCGAGGCTGTCGACGGCGACCATCTTCGGCGTGAGAACGCCGACGCGCTCGATCTGGTACTTCGCGTCCGTGCCCATCATGCGGATGGTCTGGCCCTTGGTCAGCGTGCCGTCGATGATGCGCACGAGAACCATAACGCCGAGATAGGTGTCGTACCAGCTATCGACCAGCAGCGCCTTCAAGGGCGCCTTTTCGCCGCCCGCGCTCTTCGGCGCCGGCAGCTTGTGGACGATGGCTTCCAGCACGTCGGGAATGCCGAGACCGGTCTTGGCAGAAATCAGCACGGCGTCCGATGCGTCGATGCCGATCACTTCCTCGATCTGATCCTTGATGCGGTCAGGTTCGGCCGCCGGCAGGTCGATCTTGTTGAGGACGGTGACGAGCTCGTGATTGTTGTCGATCGCCTGATAGACGTTGGCGAGCGTCTGCGCTTCCACACCCTGAGAGGCGTCGACGACAAGCAGCGACCCCTCGCAGGCCGACAGCGAGCGCGAGACTTCATAGGCAAAGTCGACATGTCCGGGCGTGTCGATCAGATTGAGGATATAGGTCTCGCCATTGTTGGCCTTGTAGTGCAGGCGCACGGTCTGGGCCTTGATGGTGATGCCGCGCTCGCGCTCGATCTCCATATTATCAAGCACCTGCTCCGACATCTCGCGTTCGGCAAGGCCGCCCGTCGTCTGGATCAGGCGATCGGCCAGGGTCGATTTGCCGTGGTCGATATGGGCCACGATCGAGAAGTTGCGGATATGCGAAAGCGGAGTGGTGGAATTGGTGCTCATGCGCGCCATATAGCAGCGCCGCCCCGCGCCGCAAAGCGGAAAAGCGGGGTTTTGGCGGGTATCTTCACGTTATGTTAGCCTTGTCCGGCTCGACGCTGCCGAGTGTCACAATGCTCTTGATTCCATCATGCGATCGTGTATTTCTCGTATAGTGGAATTTCAAAGTATGAGACGCGAACAATGGCGGATGATGATCTGGAACTGGCGATCGGCGCGCGCATCAAGGAGCTGCGCATCGCTCGCGGCCTGACGCTGGATGAGCTTGCCAATGCCTCGGCCGTCAGCCGCGCCATGATCTCGCGCATCGAGCGGGCGGAGGCGAGCCCGACGGCATCGCTGCTGTCGCGGCTCTGCGCAGCGCTCGGTCTTTCGCTTTCGGCCTTCTTTGCCGAAGAGGATAAGGAAGTGTCGCCGCTTGCCCGCCGCGATCAGCAGGCGATCTGGCGCGACCCCGGCACCGGCTATGTCAGGCGGGCTGTCTCGCCGCCTGGAACCGAATCGAAGGTCGATGTCGTCGAAGTCCTGTTCCCTGCCGGCGCGCGCGTCATCTTCCCGCCGAATACTGCAAGCGCCGGCATGACCCAGCATGTCTGGCTGTTCGAAGGCGAGATGGAGGTCACGCATCGCGATGTCGCCCATCGCCTCATGCCCGGCGATTGTCTTTTCATGGGCGTCGGCGATGGCCACGCCTTCCATAATCCCGGCGAGGTGCCGGCGCGCTACAGCGTCATCCTCTATCGCGGCCGTTCATAACACCCAAGGACCTTTTCATGTCTGATATTCGTCTTCTCTCTGCGGCCGAGGCTCGTGCCGCCCTGCCGGATCTTTGCGACGTGCTCGTCGATTGCGTCAATGGCGGCGCTTCCGTTGGCTTCATGCAGCCTTACGGAACGGCTGATGCCTTGCCTTACTGGCAAGGTATTGCCGATAGCGTCGAAAGCGGCGCGACACTGCTTTTTGTCGCCGCGATCGAGGGCAGGGTCGTCGGCACGGTGCAGGTGGGCGCGGCGCAAATGCCGAACCAGCCGCATCGCGGCGATCTCAAGAAACTGCTGGTGCATAGCTCCGCGCGCGGCAAGGGTCTTGCCCGCCACCTGATGGAGGCGGCGGAGCGCGAAGCCGCTCGCATCGGCAAGACCTTGCTGGTCCTCGATACGGCGACGGGCAGCGACGCGGAGGCGATCTATCCGCGCCTCGGCTGGCAGCGTGTCGGCGTGGTGCCGGATTATGCCCTATGGCCGGAGGGCGGTCTTTGCGACACGACCATTTTCTATAAGCGGATTGCCGACTGAGGGCGCAATTCAGACGGAGAAAGCGGCAATGGCATCCGGCAACTTGGAACCGGATGTCCATTGCATCGCCTTCCAGCCGAATTGCCGCGCCGCCTCGATATTGGCCTCCACATCGTCGATGAAGCCGATGTCGCTAGCGGAAAGCCCGACCCGCTCGGTTGCCAGCCGGAAGAATTCGGCTGCTGGCTTCTGCTGACCGAGGGCGGCGGAATAGAAGATGCCGTCGAAGCGGGAGGAGAGCCCGAGTTCGTCCATGAGATAGGCAGCGCGCAGATGTTCCTGATTGGTCGCCAGGAACATCCTCGTTCCCCCAGCCCGCAGTGTGGCGAGGTCGTCGAGCAGGCTGTGGTCCAGGCGGGAGTCATTCTCGAACCAATAGTCGATCAGGGTCCGGGCGCTGAGGTGGGGCGCAATCTTCCCGAGAACCTCCGCAAGCCTCGGCTCAAGCGCATCGCGACCGGTGACGATGTCAGGCCAACAGGTTTTGAAGAATGCCTCTTGCAGTGCCTCGAGCCCCAGGCCGAGATCGCGTTCCAGATAGGTGAAAAGCGGCAGCCCATCGCTTGGCCGGCCGTGCACCAGCACACCGTCGACATCGACCATCAGGATTTTCATGCTGCTTCCCCTGTTCTTCAAACGCTGGCGGAAGTTGCAGTTGTTTGCGGTGACGTTCAAGACGGCATGGCACCCTTTTTTCTCCGGCGCGATGCATGTAAGCCTTCGTGTCATCGGGGTAACAAAGTCGGCAATGGAGAGGCGACGATGCGGGTCATCTATTCGGAGGATCACAAGCTCAGGGATGCGAAGACCGAGCTGCATGATGGCCAGCTCGTCACGCCCTTCGAAGCGCCCTTCCGCGCCGAGTGGATCCTCGCCGCCGTCAAGGAGGCCGGTTTCACAGATGTTATCGCGCCTGAAACCCATGGGCTGGAGACGGCGCGCAAAGTGCACGACCCGGCCTATCTCGATTTCCTCGGCGTGGTCTGGGAGCGCTGGGTCGCCGCCGGCTACAAGGGCGAAGCGATCGCCAACTCCTTTCCCGTCAGGCGCACCAGCCAGCGCGTGCCTGACAATATTGTCGGCATGATCGGCCATTATGCCAATGCTGCCGATACCTCGATCACTAAAGGCTCCTATGAGGCGGCGATCGCATCGATGCGTTGTGCCCTGACCGGTGCCGACTGGCTTTACGCCGGCAACCGCTTCGCCTTCGCGCTCTGCCGCCCGCCCGGACATCACGCCGGCATCGATCTCTTCGGCGGCTATTGCTTCATCAACAATGCCGGCGTTGCGGCGCAGCGCCTGCGCGACCATGGCGCCGCCCGGGTTGCCATACTCGATGTCGATTTCCATCACGGCAACGGCACGCAGGACCTTTTCTACCGGCGCGGCGATGTTTTCACGGCGTCGCTGCATGGCGATCCCATCCACGCCTTTCCCTATTTCCTCGGCCATGCCGATGAGAAGGGCGAGGGCAATGGGCTGGGCACCAACCGCAATTACCCCATGCCGCGCGGCACGCCGTGGGAGGTCTGGTCGGCGGCTCTCGACGATGCGCTTTCGCGTGTCAAGCTGTTCGGCGCGGAGGCGATCGTGCTCTCGCTCGGTGTCGATACGTTCGAGCGCGATCCGATCTCCTTCTTCAAGCTGAATTCGCAGGATTTCCTCCGCATGGGTGAGCGCATCGCCGTTGCTGGGCTGCCCGTCCTTGTCTGCATGGAGGGCGGTTATGGCGTGCCCGAAATCGGCCTGAACGTCGCCAATGTGCTGAAAGGTCTCGAAGCCTGAGGCCTCTTGCATCAAAGCGCCTGATCGCAGGATGAAAAGTTTGAATTTGCCACTGCCTGGCCCGGCCTCTAAAACGCCGCCTAGTTGGGGGTGTTTATGGAACAGAAGCTTGTCGACAGCGGATCGGCGCTGATGCCGCATTCGGATGTTCCGCCATCGACCGGCAGCATCGCCGCCGGCGTGCTGATGTGCGTGATGTCGATGTCGTCAATCCAGTTCGGCTCGGCCTTGTCGGCTCCGGTCATCAACGCCTATGGACCGGCGGGTGCCACGTGGCTGCGGCTTGTCTTCGCCTCTATCGCGTTGGCGATCATCGTTCGCCCGAAGATCATGAGCTACAGCCGCTCGCAATGGCTCGGCGTGCTGGCGCTCGGTACAGTCTCGGCGCTGATGACGACTTCTTTCTTTTCGGCAATCGCGCGTATTCCCCTGGGCCTTGCCGTCGCCATCGAGTTTCTCGGGCCGCTGCTGGTCGCGACCCTCGGCTTCGGGCTGGGCCGCCAGCTTCTGTGGCCGATTTTCGCCGCCATCGGCGTTCTGCTCTTGGCCTATGATGGCGAGGAATGGGTCGGCAATCTCCCTGGCATCCTCTTTGCCATCGGAGCCGGCGCGGGCTGGGCCTGCTATATCCTTTTGACGAAGAAGGTCGGCAATGCCTTTCAGGGCCTTGAAGGTCTTTCCATGTCGCTGCTGGTCGCGGCTGTCGTTTCGACCCCATTTGGCTTTGCCTCGGCCGTCCCTAATCTGACGGCCTTCGGCCTTCTCGAAATAGCCGGGCTTGCGCTGCTCGTGCCGCTGCTTCCCTATGTGCTGGAAATGGTGGCGCTCAAGCGCATGCCGACATCTTCCTTCGGCATCCTCATGAGCCTCGAACCCGCCATCGGCGCCGTTGCTGGTTTTGTCATTCTGTCGCAACCGATGACGCCATCGCAGATGTTCGGAACGGCGCTCGTTGTTGCCGCCAGCATCGGGGCCACGATCTTTGCGGCGAAAGCCTGAGATTGGCGGCCCGTCAATCCCGCGCCTGAAGCTTGGCGATCTGGGGTGCAACGATTGCGATGAACAGTTCTGGATCGCCGAAAGCTCTCGCCGAGAGCATTGCCCCATGAATCGAGGCCATCAGCATTTGCGCCTCTTCCTCAGGTAGCTTGTCCAGCTGGAAGAGGCCATTCTCGGTTCCAGCCTGCAGCACCGACGTAAGCCATCCGGCGAGGCTATGAAAATGGCCACGCACCTGGGATGCGACCTCTTCCGGCAGCATCTGCATCTCGCTGGCGAGCATTGCGCAGACGCAGAAGGGCAGCGAGGCGTCCCGAATGCATGAGTTCCAGTAGTTCACATAGGCCTGCAGCTGTTCCGCAGGGCTCGAGATCCCTTCGCGCAAAGACTTCAGACCCGCTTCCGTCTGCTGCCTGTAACGGTCCACCAGCACCGAGACCAGTTCGGCCTTCGTCGGAAAGTGATGGTGGATGCTTGCCTTCCGGATGCCGATCGTAGCGGAGATGTCTGCATAGCTGAAGCCATTGTAGCCGCCGGCCACGATAAGAGACTGGGCGATGTCGAGAATTTTTTCTGAAGTCGAAGCTATTGATTTCATGTCGCTGCCTACCTTTTGGTAGGCTGGTTGTCAAGATTATCGCACCGCTTCTGGCTCTCACGAAACGGTGTTCGAGCCTCGTGTTGACTCGGTGAATGTATCTTCCTACTAGTAGGTAGACAGATACAAGGAGCATACCGATGCAAAGCCGCATTTCACCCCCGTCCAACTGGCTGCAGTCCTACTATTTTACACGTGCCCTGTTCTCGATCGCCTGGATTTCAGCCGCGATCGTTCTCAGCGCAAAACCGCCATCCGCCGCGTTTCTGCTGGTTATCTATCCTGTCTGGGATGCCCTCGCCAATCTGGCCGACGCCCGGGTTAACGGCGGCCTGAAGGTCAATCCGTCCCAAACATTGAATGTTGTCGTCAGCATCGTCACGGCGCTCGCCGTTGTCGTAGCCACCTACAATAGCACCTACGCCGTTCTGGCCGTGTTTGGGGCTTGGGCGATCCTCTCGGGCCTGCTGCAACTCTATACCGGCGTAAGACGCTGGCGTACCTATGGCGCTCAATGGGTGATGATCTTGAGCGGTGCGCAGTCGGCGCTTGCCGGCGGTTTCATGCTCAGTCGATCCCTCGGGACGGTCGTGCCGACGATTTTGGATATCGTTCCTTATGCGGCATTCGGAGCCTTCTACTTCCTGCTTTCCGCAATCTGGCTTGCGGTGGCGGCCCATCGCAAAGCACAAGCATAGGCGCTGCCTGATCCTGCGGCGGCGTGTTTGAAATGACTTGCCGCCGTCAAAAGAGCGGATATCGCTTTGCCTTAAGCCGTCGTCTTCGCGGGATCGTCCAGCGCTGGATTATAGAAAAGTGAGAGCGTCAGGCTCTTGGCGATGCGCTCGGCCGTCGCCATGAACCAGTCTCTTGCCTCCTTGGAAGGCGCGATATCGGCAAGCGTTTCGGAGAAAAGCGCCAGCCATTCCGGAAAGAGGTCCGCAGCCATGCCCTCGACGCCGAGATGCGCCTGCACCGGCTTGCCGCCATAGGCGCCGTTCTTGAAGGCAACGGAGGACCAGAAGCGCTTCATCTTTTCCATGTGGTCGGGCCAGCGCCCGGCAAGGCGCCCGTCGAAGACCGGTCCGAGCCGGGGATGCGCCTGAACGCGCCCATAGAACGTGTCGACCAGCCTGTCGATGAAGGCGGCATTGATGCCCATCCGCGTCATCTCCGCTTCGGCCTTTTCGCGGATGCCGGCAAGATGGGCGGCGCGGGCCTGTATCTCGTTTTCCATAGTGTTCTCCGAGTGCCGGCGCGTCAAAAACCGCTGCTCCGACGTCTTTCAGATCTCCTATGTATGCAATTTTTCACTGCGACCAAGACGTCATGGAGATGTTGCGGCAATCTGTCAAAGTCGCGCTGCTATTTTCTGCGGCCTCGTTCGGCGGGTCACAAATTTTCCGGCACGATTTTTCCTCCGCAATGACGTCTCCGCGCTTGACCAGCGCAATCGCTCACTTTAGATTTAGAATAATTCTAAAGTCATAAGGTTGCCTCCGATGCTGTTAGGCTTGTTCCGCCCGTCCAAACGTCCTTTCACCTCGCTTTCCGAACAGGAGATCCTGGCGATTGCCATCGCGGCGGAAGAGGATGATTCCCGCATTTATCTCGCCTATGCCGATACGCTCCGCCCGCATTATCCCGAGTCCGCGAAGGTCTTCGAGGATATGGCCGAGGTCGAGGATAGCCATCGTAAGACGCTGATCGATATGCATCGCCGCCGCTTCGGCGAGCGCATTCCGCTGATCAGGCGCGAGCATGTGCGCGGCTTTTACGAGCGCAAGCCGGATTGGCTGCGTAAGAACCTCTCCCTCGATGCCATGCGCGACGAAGCCGAGGCAATGGAGCAGCAGGCCTATAATTTCTATGTCGAGGCGGCCAAGCAGGTCTCCGACGCCTCGACGCGCCAGCTTCTCGGTGATCTCGCGCTTGCCGAGCAGGGCCATGAAGACGTTGCCCGCATGCTTGGCGAGAAGCATACACCGGAAGAGGTCAAGCACGAGGAAGATGCACAGGCACGCCGCCAGTTTGTGCTGACCTATGTGCAGCCGGGTCTCGCCGGCCTGATGGATGGCTCCGTTTCCACGCTCGCGCCGATCTTTGCCGCCGCCTTTGCCACGCAGCAGACATGGCAGACCTTTCTCGTTGGCCTTTCGGCGTCTGTCGGTGCCGGCATTTCCATGGGTTTCACCGAGGCAGCCCATGACGACGGCAAGATCTCCGGTCGCGGTTCGCCGATCAAACGCGGCCTTGCTTGCGGCATCATGACCGCGCTTGGCGGCCTTGGCCATGCGCTGCCCTACCTCATCCCGCATTTCTGGACGGCCACGATTACCGCGGCCGTGGTGGTTTTCTTCGAACTCTGGGCCATTGCCTTCATTCAGAACAAGTACATGGAAACGCCCTTCCTGCGGGCTGCCTTCCAGGTCGTCCTCGGCGGTTCGCTGGTGCTCGGCGCCGGCATTCTGATCGGAAATGGGTGAGACGCGTTCGGCGAAGCCGACGCAACGATCCGGTTATCGTTTCGAGCGTCGAATGCCCCTTCGGGAGGCTCAGGATGCTCAAGTGAGGGGCCAGCGATGAAGGCATGGTCGATGTTTTGTCCTCCCCCGGCGGGGCAGGGGTATCGCATATGGGGTGGCTCGGCACGGGAAATTCCTTCTCCCCCGCGGGGAGAAGGTGGCCCGAAGGGTCGGATGAGGGGGCTATCGATTTGAATTCATGGATTTTCGTAGTCTTGGCGGGCACCCCCTCATCCGCCTGGCGGCACCTTCTCCCCGCTGGGGAGAAGGGGTCAGCTGCGATTTCAGTTCATATGCGATACCCCGGCGGGGCGTGGGCACTCTCGGATCACGAAATGTTAAAAGTCGGAACGCCTTCCGTTGCTATCGGTTAGCAACACGAGGCCGCTCTTGGCCTCGACAGCAAACCAAAGGAGATATCCAATGGCAAACCAAGGTGGAACCCACGAACAACATGTCAAAGCTGGCCAGCAAAGCCACAAGAACATGGAGAGCAACACCCGGAATGCCTCTTCTGGCTCCCGCGAGCAGCACTCTGGCGGCTCCCGAGGTGGTTCCCATGAGCAACACGTCAAGGCAGGCCAGCAAAGCCATAAGAACCATTGACGTTCGTGGTGATGACCAATTCGCCCTTACCGGAAAGTAAGGGACGTTTTCATATGTGATGAAAAGCGAAAGGCCGGTCCGATGGGCCGGCCTTCTTGTGTAACGGGAATTGGATTGCGCTTACTTGACTGCGCCGACCAAGACGTCGTTGCCATTCTCGATGGTGACCCAGCGGCCGGCATTGAAGCTCGCCTGGCGCTTCAGGTAGGAATAGGGGGTCTTGGTCCAGACCTTGATCTCGTCCTCGAGGTTGTCGAGGATGAAATCGCCCTGCTTGGTGCGCAGCGTCAGCACCGCATGTCCTTCGCCATCAGGCTTGCGAACGACCGTCATCAACAGGTTGGAGGCGGAAATGCCGCTCTGCATCAGGAGCTTGCGCTTCAGCAGGGCAAAATCCTCGCAGTCGCCGGCGGTCTTCGGATATTCCCAATATTCCTCCTGGCCGTAGACTTCCATGTCGGTCGCCGGGTGGATCGTCTTGTTGACGCGCAGGTTGATCTGGTTGACGAGAGCCCAGGAGGCCGCGTTCATGTCGACCGGTCCAATATTGCGGGTCGGGCCACACTCGTCGGTATGTCTCTGGCAGAAGTCGTAGTGTCCGATCGGCTGGGATGTCACGTTGCCGACTGTCATCGAAACGCCCTGCTGAGGTGCCGGCATCGCCGCCGACGACATCGCAACTATAGCAGCGAAGGCAATCAACAAGCCCTTAATACGCACGCCCACTATCCTTGTATCGTCCCTGCATTTGTTAACAAATTGTTAATGTAGGGGGGTGCGCAAAGTCAATCGTTACTTAAGTGTTAACGTGAGAACCGGCTCATATGGTTAATTTCGGCACAATCAAGGGAGTAGTTGTCATAATTCTCTGCTGCCTGCGATTATGTAGGCGCGCGCATGCGGCGGCGGCCAAAGGAGGCCGCGCACTAACAAGCCTGCAGATATCTGCTTGTTTTTACGGCGTATTATGCAGCGCCAATGTCTCGGCCACAGTGAGCATGCGCTCGAGATCCTGTGGCCGCGACAGGCGGTGATCGCCGTCACGCACAAGTGTTAACACCACATCGTCTGCCGGCAGGTGCTCGACCAGCTTTAACGAATGCGAGAAAGGCACGTCGGCATCCTGCATGCCCTGCAATATATGCACGGGGCAGCCAGTCTCGATGATGCCGGTCAGCACGCGATTGGCGCGGCCGTCCTCGATAAGGGCGCGGGTGAAGATGTTCGGCTCGGGGCTGTATTCCGAAGGTTCTTCGAAATAGCCGCGCTCCGCCAGCGAGCGCCTCTCGACATCGGAAAGGTTCGGCTCGATGAGATCGATGGTGAAATCGGGCGCGGGCGCGATCAGCACGAGGCCGGCGATGGCGACTGCCTTCTTGCGCTTGCGCAGTTCCTGAATGACCCTGAGGGCGATCCAGCCGCCCATCGACGAGCCGACGAGAACGATCTTCTTCGGCTTGGTATGGTCGATGACGGCAAGCGCCTCTTCCAGCCAGCGCGAAATCGTGCCGTTGGTGAACTTGCCGCCGGATTGGCCGTGGCCGGAATAGTCGAAGCGGATGCAGCCGATACCAAGCCGCTCCGCCAGCGCATCCAGTTCCACGGCCTTGGTGCCGCTCATGTCGGATCGATAGCCGGACAACCAGACGAAGCTGACATTCCTGGCGCCTTTCCCGGCTGCGCGCTGGATGATGGCGATCTGGCGCTCGCTGTCGCCCATGCCAACGGGAAGGAAGATCGGCTGAATGGATGTGGCGGTCTCGGACATGGAAACTCCCGGATTTTCTGCCCTATAGAACAGATTCGCGTCCGCGTGACCTGAAAAATCCTCGATCTTTTTGCCGGGGTCACTATATAATTGGCAAAGATACTGTGTCCTTCGCGCATCTCGCGCTTCCATGACACCCTATTGACACGCGGGAGGTGCTTTTTTCCTGCTGTCATGCTATTGACTTCAACACAGCTTTTACGACATTTCCGTCAGTTGCGCCGACGGGGAGCGAGAGGCTGCAGCTATCCGAAACAATTCGTGGAGAATACGACCATTCGCAGACCCTTTAAAACCGATGCGCCCGTAAAGGACGGGCCACGTTCCAACAGGGAAATTCGCATTCCCAAGGTTCAGCTCATCGCTGCCGACGGCGCGAATATGGGCATCGTCCCGACCGACCAGGCATTGAGAATGGCAGAGGAGGCCGGTCTCGATCTGGTAGAGATTTCCCCCAATGCTGAACCGCCTGTGTGCAAGATCCTCGATCTGGGCAAGCTGAAATACGCCAACCAGAAGAAGGCCGCCGAGGCGCGCAAGAAGCAGAAGATCGTCGAAGTCAAAGAAATCAAGATGCGTCCCAACATCGACACCCATGATTATGAGGTGAAGATGAAGGCGATCGGCCGTTTCTTCGAAGAAGGCGACAAGGTGAAGGTGACCTTGAAGTTCCGCGGCCGCGAAATGGCCCACCAGGAACTCGGCATGAAGCTGCTTCAGCAGGTCAAGGAAGACACGATCGAGATCGCCAAGGTCGAAGCCGAGCCCAAGCTCGAAGGCCGCCAGATGATGATGGTGCTTGCGCCCAAGTGAGGCGCGAGCAGAGTTGAGGTCGGAGCCGTCCCCTGGGCGGCTTTTTCCTTTTCTGAAGCAGAGTCGATGCTGTCATTGATCTGCAAAGATTCCCGCGTCTGGCCCGTTGCACTTCAGGGCAAGTGCGGTTATAAGCGCGCGTCCGAACTGACCGGCAGGGCATGCCGTGGCAGTTCAGAATGCTGGTGGAGCGGTTCGTCACCGTATCTGCCGTTCAACAACAAACGCTCCGGCACCTTGTTGCAGCCCGGCCAGTCCGGATCTGTGGGAAGGGCTTTTAAGCAAAGCAAGCCAGGAAGCATCGAAGGAGTAGCAAAATGCCCAAGATGAAGACGAAGTCCTCTGCCAAGAAGCGGTTCAAGATCACCGCATCCGGCAAGGTCAAGGCAGCCGCTGCTGGCAAGCGCCACGGCATGATCAAGCGTAGCAACAAGTTCATTCGCGATGCCCGCGGCACCATGGTTCTCGCAGAACCGGATGGCCGTAAGGTTATCAAGAACTACTTGCCGAACGGTCTCTAAGACTATTCGTAACGCTATAGACTAAGGAGATCATGAAATGGCACGCGTAAAAAGAGGCGTTACCGCCCACGCCAAGCACAAGAAGGTTCTGAAGGCAGCCAAGGGCTTCTACGGCCGTCGCAAGAACACCATCCGTACCGCCAAGGCCGCTGTCGACCGCGCAAAGCAGTATGCTTATCGCGACCGCAAGGTTAACAAGCGCAACTTCCGCGCCCTCTGGATCCAGCGCATCAACGCTGCCGTCCGCGAGCATGGCCTGACCTATGGCCGCTTCATCGACGGCCTGACCAAGGCTGGCATCGAAGTCGACCGTAAGGTTCTTTCCGACATGGCAATTCATGAGCAGGAAGCTTTCGGCGCGCTCGTCGCCGCTTCGAAGAAGGCGCTTGAATACCTCAAGGACGCCGGCACGAAGAACGAGTTCGAAGCAGCCGTTAACTAACGCTGCCTCGCACGTCTTTCGTAAATTCATTATGAAACCCGCGCTGGCGAAACCGGCGCGGGTTTTGTGTTTGCAGCATACGCTTTTCCATCGTGTCAGGCTTCCTTGTTGGGCGAGGCTCGAAAAATGGGTCGCGCATCGGGCGGCAAATACCAAGGACCGCATTCTTGGCGTGTTTTTGTCATTTGCCCGGTTGATTGGCCGCTTCCACATGGGTAGTGATCTGCAGCGCCTCATCGTTGCCACAAGCAGTCTGATGTGGGTGTTCATCCATTATTCCGCGGAATGAGCGGCGTTCCAAGCCCGCCGCCCGCAAGGCAGGACCAGATGACGGAACTCGTAACACTCGAAACCCAACTCATGGCCGAGGTGGCCGCGGCGACCGACGAGCAGTCGATCGAAGCCGTCAGGGTCGCCGCGCTCGGCAAGAAGGGCTCGGTCTCGGAGCTGCTGAAGACGCTGGGCTCTATGTCGCCGGAGGAACGGCAGACACGTGGCGCGGCAATCAACGCTCTCAAGAATTCCGTCACCGATGCCATCAACGCCCGCAAGAGCGAGCTGCGCGATGCGGCGATCGAGGCGAAGCTGAAGGCCGAGACCGTCGATGTCAGCCTGCCGGTCCGCTCCTCGCCGGCCGAACGCGGCCGCATCCATCCGATCAGTCAGATCGTCGATGAGATCACCGCCATCTTCGGCGATATGGGCTTCTCGATCGCCGAAGGTCCCGATGTCGAGACTGACTACTATAACTTCACGGCGCTGAACTTCCCGGAAGGGCATCCGGCCCGCGAAATGCACGACACCTTCTTCTTCCAGCCGGACGAGAAGGGTGAGCGCAAGGTGCTGCGCACGCACACCTCGCCGGTGCAGGTGCGTACCATGGAAGCTCAAAAGCCGCCGATCCGCATCATCATCCCCGGCAAGACCTACCGCCAGGACAGCGATGCCACGCATTCGCCGATGTTCCATCAGGTCGAAGGCCTCGTCATCGACAAGACGGCGAATGTCGCCAATATCCGTTGGGTGCTCGAAGAGTTCTGCAAGACCTTTTTCGAGGTCGACAATGTGACGATGCGCTTCCGCCCGTCCTTCTTCCCGTTCACCGAGCCCTCTTTCGAGGTCGATATCCAGTGCGACCGCTCCGGCCCGATCGTCAAATTCGGCGAAGGCACCGATTGGATGGAAATCCTCGGCTGCGGCATGGTGCATCCGAACGTGCTGCGCTATGGCGGCCTCGATCCGGACGAGTATCAGGGCTTTGCCTGGGGCATGGGCCTCGACCGCATTGCCATGCTGAAATACGGCATGCCCGACCTGCGCGACTTCTTTAACGCCGATGTCCGCTGGATGAACCACTACGGCTTCCGCCCGCTCGACATGCCGACTTTGTTCGGCGGTCTGAGCGCGTAAGGAAGGGATAAAGCACATGAAATTCACACTCTCCTGGCTGAAAGAGCACCTGGAAACCGACGCCTCGCTCGACGAGGTCTGCGCCCGCCTGACGATGATCGGGCTGGAAGTGGAAGAGGTCGACGACAAGGCCGCGTTCAAGCCCTTCGTCATCGCCAAGGTTCTCTCGGCTGAAAAGCACCCGCAGGCTGATCGCCTGAAGGTGCTGATGGTCGACACCGGCAGCGGTGCGCCCGTTCAGGTCGTTTGCGGCGCACCCAATGCGCGCGCCGGTCTCGTCGGCGCCTTCGCTGCCCCCGGCACCTATGTTCCCGGCATCGACGTGACGCTCGCCATCGGCAACATCCGCGGCGTCGAGAGCCGCGGTATGATGTGCTCGGAAAAGGAACTCGAAATCTCCGACAGCCATGACGGCATCATCGACCTTCCGGAAGATGCGCCTGTCGGCACAAGTTTCGCCGCCTATGCCGGGCTCGACGATCCGGTCATCGAGATCAACCTGACGCCGAACCGCCCGGATTGCACCGGTGTCTACGGTATTGCGCGCGATCTCGCCGCCTCCGGCCTCGGTACGCTGAAGCCTCGCCTCACGCCAACCTTTCCTATCCAAGGTGAAACGCCGACCGAACTCAAGATCGAGCTAGACGATATCAGCCTTTGCCCCGGCTTTGCGCTTCGTCTCGTGCGCGGCGTCAAGAACGGCCCGAGCCCGAAGTGGATGCAGCAGCGCCTGCTCGCGATCGGCCTTCGTCCGATCAGCGCGCTGGTCGACATCACCAACTACATGACCTTCGACCAGGGTCGCCCGATGCACGTCTTCGACGCTGCCAAGGTCAAGGGCAATCTGGTGGTTCGCCGCGCCAGGGACGGAGAGACCGTGCTGGCGCTGGACGAACGCGAATACAAGCTCAACCCCAGCAACGTCGTCATCGCGGATGACAATGGTGTCGAGTCGATCGGCGGCATCATGGGCGGCGAGCATTCCGGCTGTGACGAGAATACGACCGACGTGCTGATCGAATCGGCGCTCTGGGACCCGATGAACATTGCCAAGACGGGCCGCAGCCTCGGCATCATCACCGACGCGCGCTATCGCTTCGAGCGCGGCGTCGATCCGGAATATATGGTGCCCGGCCTTGAACGCACGACCGAGCTGGTGCTTGCCTGCTGCGGCGGCACGGCTGCCAAGGCCCGCGTCGAAGGCTACAAGGGCTATGAGGCGAAGGTCGTCGATTTCCCGCTGTCGGAAGTCAAGCGCCTGACCGGCCTCGACGTCTCGGCCGATGAGAGCAAGTCGATCCTGACGAAGCTCGGCTTCTCGGTCTCCGGCTCGGGCGAGCGCATTTCGGTTGCCGTTCCTTCCTGGCGCCCGGATGTCGACGGCAAGGCCGACCTTGTCGAAGAAATCATGCGCATCCACGGCGTCGACAATATCAAGCCGCAGCCGCTCAGCAGCCACGCCGCTGTGAACGGCAAGATCTTGACGACGCTGCAGATCCGCACTCGTACGGCCAAGCGCGCGCTCGCCTCGCGCGGCATGCTGGAAGCCGTCACCTGGTCCTTCATTTCGGAAGATCAGGCCAAGCTCTTCGGCGGCGGCTCCAACGCGCTGAAGCTTGCCAACCCGATCGCCGCCGATATGTCCGACATGCGTCCTTCGCTGCTGCCGGGTCTGCTGTCGGCTGTGCAGCGCAATGCCGACAAGGGCTATGGCGACGTCGCGATCTTCGAAGTCTCGGGCACCTATGAAAACGACACGCCCGAGGGCCAGCGGCGCGTTGCCGGCGGCATCCGCCGCGGGACGGCATCGCTTGCGGGCGCCGGCCGCATGTGGTCGAACGCCGCCAAAGGCGGCGGCAAGCCGGTCGACGTCTTCGATGCCAAGGCCGATGCTTTGGCCGTCATCGAAGCCTGCGGCCTGCCGATGGGCAATATCCAGATCGAGCAGGGTGGCCCGGCATGGTATCACCCCGGCCGCTCCGGCACCATCAAGATGGGTCCGAAGGTCGTGCTCGGCTATTTCGGTGAATTCCATCCGAAGACGCTGGAAGCGCTTGATGTCTCCGGCGCTCTCGCCGGCTTCGAAGTCTATGTCGATGCCATGCCCGAGCCGAAGAAGAAGGCGACCCGCACCAAGCCGGCGCTGGAGCTTTCTCCTTTCCAGGCCGTCAAGCGCGACTTCGCCTTCGTGGTCGACAAGTCGGTGGAAGCCGGTGCTGTCATCCGTGCCGCCGTTGGTGCCGACCGCAAACTGATCACCGGCGTCAACGTCTTCGACATCTTCGAGGGTGCGTCGCTCGGCGAAGGCAAGAAGTCGATCGCGATCGAAGTGCAGATCCAGCCGGCAGAGCGTACGCTGACGGATGAGGATTTCGAGGCGCTGACGCACAAGATCGTGGCAAACGTCACGAAGTCGACGGGTGGGGTGCTCAGAGGGTAATCGGCTGCGGCCGAGTTTGCCAGGGGTGCGTCACCCCCCTCTGTCGCTTTCGCGACATCTCCCCCACACGGGGGGAGATTGGTTAACTCGCGGAATCCTTCCTGCCTCAATCAAATATCGAAGCTGCAGACGCGGAAGCTTTTTAGGTTTGAATGAGCGTACGGCATACTCCCAACAATCTCCCCCCTTGTGGGGGAGATGTCCCGAAAGGGACAGAGGGGGGTATCAGAGGTGCGGCATATCGAAAGCACCGGTTCTACCGATGCAGATGATAAACCTTGTTCACCACACTCCACCGCCCATCGATCTTCACCAGCGATAGATAGTCCGAAAACCGCATCCCGGCGAATTCGTCGACGACCTTGACGCTGGCGGCATCGCCTTCGATATCGATCAACTCGATCTCCATCAGCGGTATGGTTCCGGGCGGGGCGCTGCCTTCCTCGACGATCGCGGCGATGAATTCATCCCGCGTCATCCATTCCACCGCGCCTTGATAATTGCCGATGATCGCTGCCCGCGGATGGAAGGCCTTGCGCAGCGCCGGCTCGTTCGCGAATGCCATGCCATCGACATAGAGATGAACAACCGCACGGATTGCCTGCTCTTCCGACATCTCGTCATTCCTCGTTTGAGTTATGCCTAAGATATCATAGACGTCGGGAGCTGACAAAAATGCAGGCGGCGGGATCGCAATGATTTGACTTACATTATTCGACAAAAACCCGCACGCTTGCCGCACGCCCGGCTGCATCGATGACGGTCAGCGTCGAATAACCGGCGCCATCGGGCGTCCATTGATTGGTGCGGCGGCGCGACATGTCGGGTAGTGGCTTGCCGTTGGCAAGCCAGCGGAACGGCGCCCGTCCACCCTGCAGCTTCAGCGCCAGCGGCATGATCTGGTCGTTGCCGGTGCTGGCGCCGAGATCGACGCGTGCGCCTTCCGGCGGATAGACGATCTGTGGCGCGGGTTCGCGGCTGGAGGCGGCCAGCAACCCCGCGGCGGTCACGGAAAAGCGCCGCTGGCTGATCGGCAGTTCGGTCGGCGCGATGCGCACGGCGCCCATCGGAGCCGCAGGGAAGGGGGTTATGGCAACGCCGGATTTGGCGAAGGCTTCGAACAGGATCGGAGCGGCCGAAACATAGCCCGCCAGCCCCGGCACGGCGCCATTGTCCGGACGGCCGACCCAGACGCCGAGCACATGCGCACCGTCATAGCCGATCGACCACGCATCGCGGTTGCCATAGCTCGTCCCGGTCTTGTAGGCGATGCCGAGCTGCTTGCTGCCGCGCGGCGCGATGATATCGGAGAGAATGTCGGTGATGTTCCACACCGCGATCGGCTCCATCAGTGGTTCGCCGTCGATCGGTCCCGGCTCGTCCTGCACGCCGTCGCCGATCCGCATCGCCTTGCCGCGATTGGCAAGCCCGGCATAGAGCTGCACGAGATCCTTCAGCGTCACGCCGACGCCGCCAAGGCCGATAGCAAGGCCGGGCGCTTCGTTCGGCGGCAGCTTCGGCTTCACCTCGGCGCGGCGGAAGCGCACCAGCAGTCGCGTCGGACCTACGGCATCGAGCAGCCGCACGGCCGGCACATTGAGCGACAGCTGCAGCGCCTGGCGCACGCTGACATCGCCCTGGTAGCTCATGTCGAAATTGCGCGGACGATAGCCGTAGAAATCGGCGGGGCGATCCTCGATGATCGTTTCCTGCGCCACATAGCCCTGCTCGAAGGCAAGGCCGTAGATGAAGGGCTTCAATGTCGAGCCGGGCGAGCGCAGCACGCGGGTCATATCGACCCAGCCCGCGCGCGAGGAATCGAAATAATTGGCCGAGCCGACTTCGCCGATGATCTCGCCGGTCTTGGCGTCCGCCATGATCATGGCGACCGATACTTTCGGCCCCAGCCGCTTTGCCGCCGCATCCGCAACGGTTTCCAAGCCCTGCTGCACATCGCGGCGCAGCGTCGTCTTGTGCTTGATGATGCCAGGTTGTTTCTTGAGCGCCAGTTCGGCCAGATGCGCGGCATAGGCCGGCAGCTGCCGGCGCTGGGCCGGAATAGGGGAAAGCGAGGCGCGTTCTGCTTCGCCTTCGCCGATAACAGCTGCCACGGCAGCGCGCTCGAGCACGCGATGGCGGGCGGCTTGTGCGGCGGCAAGATTGCGGTCCGGCCGGCGTTTTTCCGGCAGCTGCGGCAGGGCAACCAGCAGGCCAGCCTGCGCGACCGTCAGGTGCTTCGGCTCTTTGCCGAAATAGGCAAGGCTCGCCGCGCGCACGCCTTCCAGATTGCCGCCATAGGGGGCATGGGTCAGATAGAGATCGAGGATCTGTTCCTTGGTGAGCCGGCGTTCGATCTGTATGGCGCGGACGATCTGCAGGAGCTTCGCCGTCATCGAGCGCTCGCTGCGCGGCTCGATCAGGCGCGCGACCTGCATGGAGAGCGTCGAGCCGCCCGAGACGATGCGGCCATGGGTGAGGAGCTGCAGGAAGGCACGGCCGATAGCCATGGGATCGACGCCATGATGATCGTAGAAGCGCCGGTCCTCATAGGCGACCAGCATGCGCAGAAATTGCGGATCGACATCGGCAACGCCGGTCTTCAGCCGCCAGCGCCCTTCGGGGGTGGCGAAGGCGCGTAGGAGATCGCCATTGGCATCGAGCACCTCGGCCGAGACCACGCGGGCATTGTCGAGCGGCGGCGGATAGGCCCGGTCCGCGGCTTCCAGGCCAAAGACCAGAGCCACCGCCGTCAAGACGGGGGCTCCAAAGCCGATCGCAATTTTCCATCGCGCCTTCATTTCTGCTTCTTACTGCTGGGCGCCCAGCACCTCCATGCGGCCCATCGCCGTGCGGGCCGAAAACTGCGGACGATACATGTCCTCGACGCTTGCGGCCGGATGGTCGTAGTCGCCGGGGGTTACGGCGCGCACGACATAGGCGAAGGTCATGTCTCGGTCCGCTCCGGAGCCCTGGTCGAAAGCGGCGACGAAGCGGTCGTTGCGGAATTCGACATGGGCCGGCTGAATGTCGCTGAGCCAGTCGAAGTTCGAAAGCTGAGCGCTGTTGACGATGCTCGGATTGTCGATCTCGAAGCCGGCGGGCAGGAGATCGGTCACGAGAAGACGCTGCGGCCAGTCGTTATTTTCGGTCACATGCAGCACGACGACGTAGCGTTCATTCTGCTGTGCCTGGCTGACATTCGCCTCCTCGCCATCGAGCGTGTAGTATTTGCGCTCGATCTTGAAGCCGTTGCCACCAGCCGGCAGTTGCGCAACCGGAGCCGCGACCGTGGTCACGGCAGCCGACAGCGGCTGGCGCGTCGTGTTGGTGACGGTAAGCGGATCGCCCATCAGCGCATCGCCCGACATCTGCGCCATATAGGTGCCGCTATGGGCGGCGCCGTTGACATCGAGCGTCAGGCCGTCATCGCCATTCTGTAGAGCGCGGGCGGCGAGCAGCATCCAGGTCTGTTCCTGGGTGCTGGTATATTTCCGGCTCTGCCAATCCTTAGCGACGACGCTTGCGAGTTCCGGAATGATCGGCGGCACAGGGCGGCTTTCGGCGGCCAGCGCCAGCACGGCGGCACCGTCGCGCAGCGACGAGCCGTAATCCGAGCGGACGAAGCTGACCTTGGTCACCGCCGCCTTCTGCGACATCTGAAGTGAATCCACGAAGATGTTGCGCGAGCGCTGTGCATCTCCGTAAAGCGCGAGAGCTGCGGCCAGATGCGCCTTGGAGAGCGGCGTCGGGAAGTCGTTCAGCATCGTGTCCGCATAGTAGCGCAGATCGCTGATCGAAGCCTTTTTGTTGCGTGCCAGCACATAAAGCGCATAGGCGATCTCGTTGCCGTTGTCCTTGACGTTGGTGTTGGCGCTGAGCGCATTCTGGAGGTTTTCGAGCCCCTGCACCATGGCCTGATCCGGCACGTTGTACTTCTGCTCGCGGGCGCGGGTCAGGAAGTCCATGACATAGGCATCGAGCCAGAGATCGCCCGAGCCCGGGCTCCAGAGGCCGAAGCTGCCGGTGGAGGACTGGTAGGATAGTTCGCGATAGATCGAGTCCTGCACGCGCTTCTGGATCTCGGCGTCATTGGCAAGGCCGTTCTTGATGGCCATGTCGCTGAAATAGAGCAGCGGCATGGCACTGCTCGCCGTCTGTTCCGCGCAGCCATAGGGATAGTGGCTGAGACTCATCAAGAGCGCCGGCACGTCGAAAGCGCTGGAACGGCTGACATTGACGCTGACCGAGGCGCCGGGCAGCACGCTGTCGGCGAGAAGGTCGGCATTGACGGTCAGGCTCTTGCCGGGTGCCAACGCGATGACACGCCGTTCGGTGACTGGCAGCTGCGATGGTCGAACCGGAATATCGACCGATTGGTCGAGCGACATGCCCGCAGCATTCGAGAGCTTGATCGACACCGTGCCGTCACCGGGCTGTCCGCCGGTGAGCGGCAGCGTGATAGCGTATTTGCCGCCGGCCTGCAGGTTGATCTTCTGCTGGGTGGCGCTGGCATCCACGGTCACGGCGCTGTTGCCAGTCACAGCGAGCGTGTATTCGCCGGCGGGCGCATCGGTGTTGGCGATGTCGAGACGTAGGTTTGCCTTGTCTCCGGGAGCCAGGAACTTCGGCAGGCTGGCGGTAACAACGACTGGATCGCGGATGATCACGTCTTGCGTCGCGTGACCGACGCCGGCCTTCGACCAGGCAACCGCCATCAGCCGCGCCGTGCCGTTGAACTGCGGAATGTCGAAGCTGACATTGGCCTTGCCATTGGCATCAAGCTTTATGGGACCGGAGAAGAAGGCGATCAGCTTTTCCTTCGGCGGGCTTGCTTGTAAAGCCGCCTGTCCGCCGTCGCCGCCGGTGCGCAGCTTGCCGGTCGCGCCGAGCGAGCCATCGATGAGGCGACCGTAGATATCGCGGATTTCGAGGCCGAGCTGGCGCTGGCCGTAATACCAGTCATCCGGTGCCGGCGGCTGGTAGCGTGTGAGATTGAGAATGCCGACATCGACGGCGGCAATCGTGACGTAGGCGTCCTCGTTGGCGCCTGCGCCTGAAACCTGCAGGCCGATATTAAGCGGCTGACGCGGAAGCGTCTTCTGCGGCGCGTCGATCTTGATCTGCAGCTTGCGCTCGCCGGGATCGACCGGTGCCCATTTGATGCCGATGGCGCGCATCGGCATGCGGCTTTCCTGGGCATCGCCGGGCCGGAACAGCGTGGCCGTCAAGTATGTACCAGCACCCCAATCGGCCGTGACGGGAACGTCGACTTCGCCGCCCGTCGCGCCGATATCGGCATTGGTGACCGAGATCAGCGTTTCCGAGCCTGCCGTTACCATCAGCTGGCCGGCGTAGCGCGAGGTGACCTTCAGCTTGGCCGTGTCGCCGACATGGTAGCTCTCCTTGTCGAGTGCGATCTCGAGCGCATCCGGGGTTTCCGTCGAGGTCGAGGCGACATACCAGCCGGCATTGAATTCCACGCTGGATTCCGGGCCGTTCGCATCGGCGGTGGAGACTTCGAGGCGGTAGCGGCCCCAGGTGACCGGCATGGAAATCGCCGCGCCGTCCGTTGTGGTATTGACGGTGCCGACTGCCACCTGCTTGGTGGACATGATCGGCTCGAATTTCCAGCTGCTGCCGTCGCGATACCATTGGTAATTGCGCTCGACACTCAGCAGCTTCCAGGTCAGGCCCTGCATGGCCTGCTTTTGGCCATTGGCGTCGACAACGATGACATGGAAGTTGCCGACGGAATTCTCGCCGAGATCGCCGTCGAATTCCGGCTTGATGCCGATGCGCGGGCCGTCCGCCTTGACGGGCAGCGTCAGCGAGCGCTCGACGGCGCGGCCGCCGGCTTCCTGCATGCGCACCGTGATATTGGCGTTCAAGAGCTGCGTGGTCGACGGCGTGTCGTTGATCGTGACGTTGAAGGTAGTCTTGCCGTTTTCGTCCAGCGCCTGCAGGTCTTCGAGCGGCAGCTGCGTGGCCTCGGCCTTGCTGTCACCGCTGCTGCTGTCCTCGTCGTCATTGTTTGCGTCTGCCTTGCCGGCACCCTCGTCGGCGAGGCCGAACTGATAGCCCTTGAAGGCATCGCTCTGACGCGTCGGCTTTAGCGTCACTTCGCCTTCCAGATTGAGGCCGGCGGCAGGCGCGCCATAGAGATAGCGTCCATCGACATTAACAGGCGTCGGCTGGCCGACTTCGATCTCCTTGGCGTCGCTCTTCATGTCGAATTCGATGCGATCCGGCACGAAATCGTCGACGAGGAAGGTCTGCGAGCCGATGGAGGAGCCCTTCGGGTCGGTGTAGATGTTCATCGTCCAGGTGCCGCGCATCGATGTCTGCTGCAGCGGCAGGTCGACATTGTAGCCGCCGAGCTTGCCGCCATCGGTGACGATGCGGCGGTCTTCCACGCCATCCGGGCGCAGGAAGACGAAGGTGAGCGGCAGGTTTTCCACCGCAGTCGAGCTGACGTCGCGGGCAAGTGCGGAGGCATGCACGGTCTCGCCTGCACGGTAGATGCCGCGTTCCGTCCAGGTCAAGAGGTCGATCGCGCCGGGAGCGGTTCTACCGGCAACGCCGCGGTCGGAAAGATCGAAGCCGGCGCGCGTCATGTCGAGGAAGACATAATCCTGATCGCCATTCTCAGCGGTAATGACGGCCGGCGTCATGCCCGCCGTGCCGCGCATCAGGCCGGCACTGAAGATGGCGCGGCCATTGTCATCGGTCTTGGCGGTACCGAGGATTTCATTGTTCTTGGCGAGCAGCTGCAGCTGAATGCCGGCAAGCGGCTTTGCGCTGCCGAGCGAGCGGGCAAAGACATTCAAGCCGTCGGTGCCGGCATAGGTGGTGACGCCGATGTCGGAGACGACAAACCATTGTGTCGCCTGCGGATCCCATTCGTGGCCGCCGCTGTCGGGCGCAACCGCCGTCAGCACATAGACGCCGGGCTTGCGCTTCGGCAGTGCCTCGTCCACAGGGAAGCTGGTTGCGACTTCCTTGTTCAGTTCCTGCTTGATCTCGATGGAGCCTTGCCAGACCAGTTCGCCATTGGTGTCCTGGATGGTCTGGGCGCTGTAGCTGTCCACCTGCGTCAGGAACTGCGAGTTGTTCAGAAGCTGCGCGATATTGCGGTCGCCGATGCGGTAGAGCTTCAGATTGGCCGTAGTGGCGTTGACCGAAACGATCGGAATGCCACGGCGTGCGGTCGAGGGCAGGACGAAATTGTCGCCCGTGAAGCGCAGCGAAGCCGTGCGATCCTTGACGTAGATATCGACATTGACCTGCGAGGCGAGGTTTTCATCCACGGAGGAGGGCAGGCCGGCGCGCAGCGAGATGCGGTAGTGTTGGCCGAATTCCAGGCCTTCGACGCAGATCTGGTTGTCCTTGGCGTCGACACCCTTCGGCGCGGCGCCGTTGAGGGTGACGAAGGGGGTATAATCGACGCCGCTCTTTACCAGCTTTTCAGAGAACTGCACGCAGGCGCGCGGCGAGGCATTGTCGTTGTCGAGCGTATTGCCTGTCACGCGGAAGCCCTGGCGGGCCAGGAGATCGTTATAGGCTGCCTGGACGGCGGCCGAGCTGACGAGATTGAGGCTTGCCTTGTAGGCGCTGAGCGCCGGGCGATAGTTCTGCGCATTCTTCAGCGCCTCGGCGAGAACGGCCAGCGCATCGGCGCGGCTGCTCGTCGTGCGTGTCAGCTGATAGCCGTTGAGTGCGGCATAGGCGGCGCGCGTAGCGACAGACGTGTCGTTCGTGATCGTATTGGCGGCGCGCGCCATCTCGACCCACAGATCGCCATTGTCGGGATTGATGGAAAGTGCGCCCTGGAAGGCGTTCAGGGCGTCGTTGACATTGCCCGAAGTCAGCTCGATGCGGCCGAGCGCGATCAGGCTTTCGACGCCTTGACCCTTCAGCTCATTGCCGAGCGTCAGCGTGTTCTTTGCATCGCGCGCGCTCTGGACGAAATTGTCGGACAGGAAGGAAAGGGTAGGGGCAGCGCCGATATCCGGCTCGCTGGTGGCCGCCGTCTCGACGATCTTGCCGGCGATCGCGCCGGGGAAACTGTTGAGCTGATTGAAGTCCGACTTCATGAAGCACCACTTCACCTTGGGATTGTAGGTGAAGGCCTTGCAGGACTTGTCGCCGATGCAGGAGGCTGAGCACTGATCCAGCGTCACATTCTGTTCTGTGCGCAGATCGAAGCCGAAGTAGTCGCCATCCTTCGTGGTGACCACTTGGCGCTTGACGTCAGCCGCCAGCGAAGGGGTCAGCGATGCGAAAGTGGCGAGAAGAAAAGCAGAGAAGCCGATAAACGCGCGCCTAGACATAAGTCCTCCCCACGCTGCCCGTTTTTGATGGCGGCAATCTTCAAATTTCGGACCCGTTTGTCAACCGAGCGTCGAGCTGTTGTGTGCGCTTCACGTTTATGACGATTTGGCTAGAGGCTTGAAAGAGGCTATAAATCAGGCGATTTGCATGTTCGGCCAAGCATCGGCCAGGCTTCATTTTTCTTTTCAGTCTCAAAATGACACCGGCCTTGATGGCCGGTGTCTCTGTCTGGGCTGCAGAGGAAGCCCGTTTGTCATATATTTGTCAGGGCCAATGCGGCATCCATATACCGCTTTCCGACGACGATCTCGGGCTTGATGATATCGCCGAGTTCCTTCAGCTCCCGTGCCGAAAGGACGATATCGGCAGCTGCAGCGTTCTGCTCGAGATGGTGCAGCTTGCGAGCGCCGGGGATCGGCACGATATCGTCGCCCTGATGTAGCACCCATGCGAGCGCCAGTTGTGCTGCCGTGACACCCTTTTCTTCGGCAAGAGCTTGAAGCTTTGCGACCAGAGCCGCGTTGGCATCGAAATTCTCGCTCTGGAAGCGCGGCAGCGAACGGCGGAAATCGTCGTCGGCGAGATCCTCCGTCTTGTGGATCGCTCCGGTCAGGAAGCCGCGGCCGAGCGGGCTGTAGGGCACGAAGCCGATGCCGAGTTCACGGCAGGTGGCAAGCACGTCTTCTTCCGGCTCACGACTCCAGAGTGAATATTCGCTCTGCACGGCGGCGATCGGATGTACAGCATGGGCGCGGCGGATCGTTGCGGAGCCTGCTTCAGAAAGGCCGAGCGCCCGCACCTTGCCCTCCCGCACCAGCTCGGCCATGGCGCCGACCGTGTCTTCGATCGGCACATTCGGATCGACGCGATGCTGGTAGTAGAGGTCGATGACATCGGTGCCAAGCCGTTTGAGGGAGGCTTCGGCGACTTCCTTGACATGCTCGGGCCGGCTATCGACGCCGATCATGGCGGCAAGGCCGGATTTCGTGTGATCGAGCTTGAAACCGAATTTGGTGGCGATGACAACGCGGTCGCGCACGGGCTTTAGTGCCCGGCCGAGCAATTCCTCGTTGGTGAAGGGGCCGTAGGTTTCGGCCGTATCGAAAAAGGTGACGCCGAGATCGACGGCGCGATGCAGCGTTTTGACGGATTCGTCCTCGTCCGTCGGGCCATAGGCGAAGCTCATGCCCATGCAGCCGAGTCCAACGGCGGAAACAGTGAGATCCTTACCAAGCCTGCGGGTTTTCATGATCTATTCCTTTTAAGCTTATGGAAGCGGCGGCGGTCATTTCCGCTGCCGGCATGCTCAAAATAAGGTTCCGGACAATGAATGAAAATCCATGCAAATCCTTACAGGTTGTTCTATAATTTAGATCAATGAACAGAACACAACTTTCTCAGCTCGCGGTTTTTGCCGCCGTCGCCGCTCATCGCAGCTTTCGCGCTGCCGGCAAGGAATTGTCGATCGCGCCATCGGCGGTCAGCCACGCCGTCTCCAGCCTGGAGGAAAGCCTCGGTGTGCGGCTGCTCGCCCGCACCACGCGCAGCGTGCTTCCGACCGAGGAGGGCCAGGCGCTATTGCAACGGCTGGCGCCGGCCCTGGAGGAAATCGATATCGCATTGGAGGATACGCTTGCGACCCGCGGCCGCCCGGCCGGCAATCTCCGCATCACAGCGCCGCGTTTTGCCTCCGATCTGCTGATGGCGCCACGCATCGGCGATTTCCTCAATACCTATCCCGATATCACGCTCGAAATCGCCAATGAGGATGGCTTCAGCGACATCGTCAAGGACGGCTATGATGCCGGCATCCGGCTGGAGGAGAGTATCGAGGGGGACATGATTGCGGTGAAGATCTGTCCCGACATTCGCACCGTCATCGCCGGGTCGCCGGCCTATTTCGAGAAGCATCCGAAGCCGCTGCATCCCCGCGACCTCGTTCATCACCGCTGCATCAAGCGGCGATTTACCGATGGCTCGATCTATCGCTGGGAGTTCGAGAAGGATGGCCGCGAACTGGTCGTTGCCGTCGATGGCCCCCTGATCGTCATCGAGGATCGGCTCGGCGTTTTGGCGGCCGTCAACGGTGCCGGCCTTGCCTATCTCTTCGATATCCGCGTGCAGCAGGAGCTGGCCGAAGGCAAGCTCATCCGCGTACTCGAGGATTGGTGCCCGCCCTATCCCGGCTTCTGTATCTATTATCCAAGCCGCCGCCAGATGCGCCCGGCGCTTAGAGCCTTCATCGATTTCTTCAAATATACCGGACCCTGACATGGCTGCTGACAAAAATCGGGTGGCGGTGATGCGATAAGTCGTCTCGACTGATCGAATGGTTTCAGGAAGGGATAGCAGCGATGAGAAAACCGGGATCGATGAAAGGGCTTGAGGAGCTCGGTCGCGTCAGGCTGTCGAAGAACTTCTTCTTTCGTGATTTCCTGCATTCGGAAATTGCTGATTTCTATCGCATACCCAATATTCCGGAAGACCCGGATCTGGCGATCGAGACGGGACGCAGGCTCTGTGAGGAATTGCTGGAGCCGCTGGAGGCGACATTTGGCCGGCTACATATCCGTTCCGGCTATCGCTCGCCCGAGGTCAACGCCTTCGGCAACAAGAATGGGCTGAACTGCTCGACCAATCCCCACACCGCCGCGCACCACATATGGGATATGCGCGATCTCGACGGTTGCATGGGAGCTGCCGTCTGCATCGTCGTGCCTTGGCTGATCGATCATCACAGCCATGAGGGCGATTGGCAGAAGCTCGCCTGGTGGATCCACGACCATCTGCCCTATGCCTCGCTCTGCTTCTTCCCGAAGCTATGGGCCTTCAACATCCAATGGCACGAGCGACCGATGCGGACCATCCAGAGCTATGTCAGCCCGCGTGGCATGCTGACCAAGCCCGGCATGGCCAACTGGGAGGGGGATCATTCCGCCCATTATGAGGGCTTTCCGAAACTCAAAAGCTGATGCGGTAGCGAATATGCCCGTCGCTCTTGACGTAGCTGTCATAGAGCTTGCGGGCGGTCGCGTTGCCTTCTTCCGTATGCCAGTAAAGGCGAGCCCAGCCGTTCTTCTTGCAGATCTCAACGAGATCATCGAGCAGCGCTCGGCCGACGCCGCGGGCGCTTTCATCGACGAACAGGTCTTCGAGATAGCAGTCGGGTGCACGCACCCATGTGCCCTCATGCGTGAGGCTGAGGGTGAAGCCTTCACCTCGCCATCGACCTCGGCGACGCGCATGAAGATCGCCGACGCCGGATCGAAAACCCGGCGCCAGGTCGCATCGGTGATATCAGGCGCGACGGTGACGCCGTAGAAGGCCAGATAGCCATCCCATAGCGCGCGCCAGCGCGCTTCATCGTCGGGTCTGGCGTCTCGGATCGTCACGGTCATCGGGTTGCCTCTTTTATTCGCCGGCTGCATCGAGCAGGCGCATGGCGTCATCGGAAAGCGAAAGCTTTGCCGAATTGATGAGTGCGTCAAGCTGGCTGAGGCTGGTCGCGCTGGCGATCGGGGCGGTGACGCCGCGTTTGCGCAAGAGCCAGGCAAGCGCGATCTCGGCGGGCTTCGCGCCGGTTTCGGCCGCGACCTTGTCGAGCGCCGCGAGGATGCGTAGGCCTTTGTCGTCGAGATAGGCCGCAACCCGGTTCTCGCGCGCCCGTCCTTCCGTATCGGCCTTGGTGCGGTATTTGCCGGTCAGGAAGCCGGCGGCGAGGCTGAAATAGGTGATGACGCCGATGTCTTCCTTGACGCAGAGATCCGCAAGCGGCCCTTCGAAGCTGTCGCGGGCATAGAGGTTATATTCGGGCTGCAGCACGTCGTAGCGCGGCAGGCCAGCCTTTGCCGCAGCATCGAGCGAAGCCTGGAGCTGCGTCGCATCGAGGTTTGAGCAGCCGACATGGCGGATCTTGCCCTGTTCCTTCAGCTTGGCATAGGCGGCGAGCGATTCCTCATGCGGCGTCTCGGGGTCTGGCCAGTGCGACAGATAAAGGTCGATGTGATCGGTCTGCAGCCGCTTCAGCGAAGCCTCGGCCGCCTCGATGATGTAGCCGGCCTTGAGGCCTTTCTTGCCCGGTCCCATCTCCGATCCCACCTTGGTGATGATGATGGCCTTGTCGCGTGAAACGCGGCCCTGCTTCAGCCACTTGCCGATGATCTCCTCGGAATCGCCGCCCCTGTTGCCGGGAACCCAGCGGGAATAGACATCGGCCGTGTCGATCGTGTTGAAGCCGGCATCGAAGAAGGCGTCGAGCAGTGCGTAGGAGGTTTTCTCATCGGCCGTCCAGCCGAAGACATTGCCGCCGAAAACGATGGGGGCGACAAACAGATCGGTTCGTCCAAGCTTGCGCGTGTCCATGCTATTTCTCCAGGTCATCTGAAAGGTAAACCGGCGAGCGGACGCCGGAGGAAGGGACAAGGCAGGCTATCGGCCTTTCGCGGCGAAGACCACACACAATTTCTTTATTCCGTCGTCGAGCGCCGATAGTGGCTGGGCGGCAGTGCGTTATATTTCGACCAGACGCGTCGCATATGCCGCGGCGAGGCGAAGCCGGATTTTTCCGCCACGCGCTCCATATCCAGCCGCGAATTGGCAAGCACGTCGCGCGCCAGCGTGACGCGCATGAGGTTGACATAGGCCGTCACCGACAGGCCGGCATGTTCCTGAAACAGCCTCGAAATATGCCGTGCGCTCATTGCGCCGATGCCGGCAAGTTCGGAAAGCGACCAGCCACGGGCAGGATCGGCCATGATCGCATCCTGAACGCGATGGATGGCGGGGTGGACGTGGTTGCGGCCGCTGAGCCAGGGCGACAGCTGCGGCTCAGCGCCGGTCCTGCGCATATAGACCACCATGTGCCGGGCAATGGTCAGCGCCGTCACCGGCGAGGTCAGTTTGGAGGCGAGGTGCAGCATCAGGTCGGTGCCTGTCGTGATGCCGGCACTCGAATATCGATCGCGGTCTTCGACGTAGAGCCGGTTGTCGAGAACCCTGGCCGTCGGCGCATAGTGCGTGATTTCGTCGAGGCAGGCGGCGTGGCTGGTGCAGGCATAGCCATCCATCAGTCCGGCGCGGGCTGCGAGCACGGCACCCGAGCAGATGGTGACGAGGGTGATGCCCGGCCGGATCGCACCTCTCAGCCATGCTGCAAGCGTGGCAATCTCCGGTTCGATATCTTCGGCATCGTCGGGCGGCGTGACGCTGCCGGACAGGATGACATAGGCGCCATCGGGAATGTGATCCGGCAACGGCCTGAGATCGGCAAGCGTCAGCCCAACCGAAGTCGTCTGCAACGGCTGGGCAGCGATGAACTGATAATCGAACAGGATCTCGTCCTGTTCGATATTGGCGCGACGCAACACCTCCACAGGCCCCGCCACGTCCATCAGCAGCGTATAGGGCGGCAGAAGCACGTAGACGGGAATGATCCGCCGATGGAGGCGCCGGCCGCTTTGGGTCATGCGGCACTCCGGATCGATGCGTCGGCCAGCGCCTCTTCGACCGTTGCGATACGGGCGAAACGGCCTGATAGCACGAGCTCGCTCCGCTTCTTGATATCATCGACGCTAAAGACCGTGCCCGAGGCATGCGTCATCGGGAAGGTCAGCGTCGCCTCGGTGACATAATCGACCTCATAGCCGAGATCGGAGGCGTGCCGGGTCGTCGTTTCGCAGCATTGCTCGGTACGGATACCCGAAACGATCACCTTGCGGATGCCGTTTGCCACCAGCCAGACGTCGAGGCCAGAGCCGACCAGCGCCGAATGGCGGCGTTTGTGGAAGACGGCATCGGCCTCCAGCGAGATCTCATCGAGCTTGCGAACGAAGCCGCTCTTGAGGCTGAAATGCGCGTCGTTGTCCTCGACATGAAAAATCTGGACGACGGTAATGCCTTTCGCCTTGGCGCCGTCGATCAGCGCCTGCAGGCGGCTGGTGAAAGCTTGCAGATCGTCCGTTCGCCAATAGGGGCGCTGGCGAAAGGATTCCTGGACGTCGATGACGAGCAGTGCGGTATCCGCATGGGACATTTTCGTATCTCCTGTGCTTGAAGGATAGCCGAGATTAGGGGGCACTTGAAACCTTCGAAAGCCATCTGACAGACAGAAAGAGGACAAATACGGACATAGCGTGATGATCCTTATGCCCTCGGGTTCGCGCCTGCGGGCCGTCTCGGGCGTTGCGCCTTCGGCAAGGGCCGAATAAGTTGGCGTCGGTTTCGTCCAGAGCGGAATGCCCTGTTTCGCTTTACCCACCGTGTTCACCAGGATCCCGCCAGAAAGGCCATGTTGCGATCATCGCCATGCGGCCGTCTGTTTCGGGACAATGCTTTAGGAGAGAGATCATGCTGCGCTTCGGAATTCTGTCGACGGCCAAAATCGGCCGCGATCTGGTGGTGCCCGCCATTCAGGATGCGGAAAACTGTGTTGTAACGGCGGTCGCCAGCCGCGATCTCGCCCGTGCTCGGCAGATGGCCGACCGCTTCTCCGTGCCGCATGCCTTCGGCTCCTATGAGGAGATGCTCGCCTCCGACACGATCGATGCTGTCTATATTCCGCTGCCGACCTCGCAACACGTCGAATGGACGATCAAGGCTGCCGATGCCGGCAAGCATGTGCTCTGCGAAAAGCCGATCGCGCTCAAGGCGGATGAGATCGACAGCCTGATCGCTGCGCGCGACCGCAACAAGGTTCTGGTAACGGAAGCCTATATGGTCACCTATGCGCCGGTCTGGCGCAAGGTTCGCTCGCTGCTGGCCGATGGCGCCATCGGTCGCCTGCGCCACATCCAGGGCGCCTTCACCTATTTCAACCGCGATGCCGGCAACATGCGCAATATTCCCGCGCTTGGCGGCGGCGGTCTGCCAGATATCGGTGTCTATCCGACGATCAGCACCCGCTTCGTCACCGGCCGCGAGCCGCAGCGCATTCAGGCTGTCACTGAGCGCGACCCGGAATTCGGCACCGACATCTACTCCAGCGTCAAGGCAGACTTCGGCGACTTCGAACTGACCTTCTACATCTCGACGCAAATGGCCAACCGCCAGGTCATGGTCTTCCATGGCACGGAAGGTTTCATCGAGGTGAAGTCGCCCTTCAATGCCGATCGATATGGTGCTGAAGAGCTGGAACTGACCAATCGCGGCCATTCGGAATCGCAGATTTTCCGCTTCCCCGACAGCCGCCAGTACAAGCGCGAGGCGGAAGCTTTCGCCTCAGCCGCGCTCGGTCAAGGCGCAGAGGTCGTGTCGCTGGAAAGTTCGAAGCTCAACCAGAAGGTCATCGACGCCATCTACCGCGCCAGCGAGAAGGACAGCTGGGAACCGGTCTGAGGGTTTCCTTATTTTCTGACGCAATTCCAGGAAAACCGCTGCACGCTTTTCCTGGATTGCTTCAGGGATTTTGCCGGTGGCGGAAGACGAAGCGCGAATAGCCGAAGAAGCTGAACGCAGTCGCCGCCGCCGATGCAAGCGTCAGCGCGATGATTGGCCGCAATGACGGTTCGGTCATCAGCAGCGAGCTGAAGAGGGCATAGTTCAGCACGGCCGAGGTCAAGCCGACCGAACCGTAGCGAAAGCCCTCCGCCGCAAGCGAGCGGTCGGATCGGCCGAAAGTGAAGTTGCGGTTGAGTATCCACGTGGCAAGCAGCGCGCTCGGGATCGAGATGGCGCGGCCGACGAAGGGGCCGAAAGGCGTGAACCAGAGCAGGAGATGCAGCACGCCGGCATCGACCACGAAGCCGACACCGCCAGCAATCAGGAAGCGAAAAAGCTTCTTCATGCAGCCTTTGCCCTTTTCTTCCGGCTTGTCGGCTTATCAAGCGCAGCCATGTAGACCTTGCGGTCATCGCCGACCTCGCGCGACGACGGCTTGGCCAAGCTCATATAGTGGATGCGCAACTGTTCGGCGCGGGCGCGCGCCACGGAATCGAGGATGATACCGGCCGTGAATAGCATGAAGGCGATCATCGTCAACGCTACGGAAAGCACCCAGGTCGGCATGCGCGTTACCAGCCCGGTTTCGAAATACTCGATGAAGACCGGAATGGAGAAACCAATGCTGAGCTCCATGGCAACGGCGCTCAGGATGCCGAAGAAGGCGAAAGGCCGGGTTTCCTTCATCAGCATGGCGAACATCCAGAGGATCTTGCCACCGTCGCGGAAGGTGGAAAGCTTCGAATGCGAGCCTTCCGGCCGCCGTCCATAATCAAGTTCCAGCTCGCTGACGGGCAGCTTCAGCCTGGAGGCATGCACCGACATTTCCGTCTCGATCTCGAAACCGCCCGACACGGCAGGGAAGCTCTTGACGAAGCGGCGCGAGAAGCAACGATAGCCGGAAAATATATCGGTGAAATCGGCGCCGAAGATGGTGCGATAGAGCCAATTGAAGATGCGATTGCCGAAGGCATGGCCCTGCCGGCCTGCATCGTTGCGAACATTGCGGCGGGTGCCGACCACCATGTCGGATCCTTCCGTCAGCAACGTGCGGATTAGCTCTTCTCCGTCTTCGGGAGCGTAGGTGCCGTCGCCATCGGCCATCAGGTAGATGTCGGCTTCGATATCGGCGAACATGCGGCGCACCACATGTCCCTTGCCTTGCCGACGCTCGCGCACGACGGTCGCGCCAGCAAGCATGGCATGCAGCGCGGTGCCGTCGGTCGAATTATTGTCGTAGACATAGATCGCGGCCTGCGGCAGCGCCTTGCGGAAACCTCGCACGACCTCGCCGATCGTTGCGGCTTCATTGTAGCAGGGCAGGAGGACGGCGATGTTCAGCTTCTCATTCCACATGGTCTTGGCCGGTTGCTGCGCGTGAAGTCAAGTTGAGGCCCGATTGACGATCCGGACGAGAGCTTATCCCGTTGGCTGTTAATAAGACCCTATGGCTGCCTAATAAAAAAGGCGGGATACCGGCGTTGCGAAAAACATTCTCGTGATGAAAGCGACTGAAGGCATCGGCTTTACTTTTTTTTGATCGGCAGCCGTTAGCGTATCACCGACTATCCTTCCAACATGAGGTCTATCGAGATGGCGCAGACGCTGGCATTGCCGACCGAGGCAGCCGGAATGGCAGAGAAGAAAGCGCCGCTACGCTGGTCTCATCCTGCCCTCGTTGCGTTCGTCTATGCCGTCGTCGTCATCGTCGCGCAGCTCATCATTCATCGCAACCTCGCAGACTATGTCGGGCCGGATAACGACGACGCCATGCGTCTCGTCGAAGTGCGCGATTTTCTCGCCGGCCAGGGCTGGTTCGACATGATGCAGTATCGTCTCGGCCTCGAAGGCGGCACACTCATGCATTGGTCGCGCTTCATCGATCTGCCCATCGCAAGCCTCATCCTCTTCTTCCGGATGTTCTTTTCACCCGAAGGCGCCGAGGCGGCGGCACTGACCGTCTGGCCGCTGATGCTTATCCTGCCGCTGATGGTCTTCATGGGCCTTGCAGGCCGCCGCATTGCCGGTCCGCAAGGCATGCATTTTTCATTGATCCTGACAGCGTTCTTCGTGCTGCTTTCGCCGCGTTTCGTGCCGGGATCCATTGATCACGACAATGTTCAGCTTGGCCTCGTCGCCCTTGCCGTCGCCATGTTGGTCGACGAAACCTACAGGCCTCGCAGCTTTGCGATCGCCGCCGTTGCGCTTGCCATCCAGCTCAGTATCGGGGCGGAGACGACGCCCTTTGTTGCCGTCGCCTGCATGTCGGTTGCCTGTTTGTGGGCCTGGAAAGGCGAAGTCTTCGCACCTGCCGCGAAAGTCTTTGCCCTGACGCTGACGGTTGCCGTCAGCGCTGCCTTCTTTTCGCTGGTGCCGCCGCGCTTCTATTCCATGGTCACGTGCGACAATCTTTCGCTGGGCTTTTATGGCATCACCAGCGCCGGCTGCGTCGGGCTTCTCCTGTCGTCTGTCTTTGCCAGCCGTCTCTCCCGGCCCTGGCGCATTGCAATTCTCGCGGTCAACGGTGCATTCGTGTTTGCGACGACTGCAGCACTTGCGCCGCAATGCCTGCGCAATCCGCTTGCCGATTTGGACCCCTTGCTGGTTGATCTGTGGCTCAGCAGAGTGACCGAGGCACAATCGATCTTTTCCGTCGCTCACAGGCAGCCCGATACGCTTGGCGCCTTCTATGCGACAGGCCTCCTGGCGATGCTCATCTGCGCGGTTCGTATCCTGCGGGGCAATCGCGCCAGCCTCCATGCGATGCTGATGGTTCTGATTGCGATCAATTGGATGATTACGCTGGTGCAGGTGCGCGGCGCAGAATTTGCCAACCTTTTGGCCATACCGCCATTGGCATTGGCGATCGCCGAGCTGCGCAAGGACTATATGGCCGATACCAGAAACCTTCGTTCCGTTCTGCTTTATGCAGTGACAATATTGGCTTCCGTTCCGCCTGTTTGGGCTGTGGGCGGTGCGCTTGCAAGCAAGGGGATCCTCAACGGATTTACCGTCGCGACCCCGGCCAAAGCGGAGGAGACTGCCAATTGCGCCTCCAGGGAGGCCTTGGCACCGATTGGGACGCTTGAGCCTGCGGTCGTCGCGGCCGCCTCAAATATGGGCGCGCCGATTTTGCGCTTCACGCCGCACCGCACCCTTTCCGGTCCCTATCATCGCGATCCCGACGGGATGCTGGCCGAGCTGCATATCGGCCTTGCGGACCCGCAACGCGCAGAGGCGCTTCTGCGGGAGGCAAAGGTGACGATTGTCGCCTTCTGCAAGGATGATCCGCAGGTGGAAATCATGAGTGAGCGGGCGCCCAAAGGACTTTATGCGCAGCTCAGCGCCGGGCGTGTACCCGTTTATCTGGAGCCCATTGCAGCGTCGACGGCATCGGATGTGCAGTTCTTTCGGTTCAAGCCACAGAATTGAGTTGGAGCGCTTCAGCTCCTCCTGGATTCTTTGAGCCGCTCCTGACGTTGCTTTTAGGCGCGGCGATGTTCCACCATGTCGATGGTGACGAGATAGCCGATGAAGCCGAGATTGTAGCCGCCAAGCGCGATGAACAGCGTCGTCAGCGGCGGCGGAACGATCGATGTGGCGACGGCGGCCATGAAAGCGATGCTCACGAGTGCCGCGCCGAGCAGCGCGCCGATCGTCGAGCGCTGCAGGCCGGCGGCTATTCCGATGATCGTGGCGGTCGCGAATATCATCGCTCCATGTCCTCTTTACTAAGAATCAGTTTGCACAGGTTTACGCACGGATGGCTAAGAAAGCCTTTGTCAGCAGGGTTAACGCTTGATGAAGCAATAGGCTCCGCGACCTTTGTGAGACATGCAAGGAGGCGGAAGCACCTCAACTATGCACACAATCCCGTCTTTCGATCGATTCAGACTTAAGCGGTATGCAGCAGGCTCCGCATTTGCCGCGACATCGGGTAGAAGGAGGACATGAGCAGCTTTTTTGAGAATGATTCGCCTTCGAACCTGGCGGAATACTCCGTCTCGGAACTATCCGGATCGATCAAGCGCACGGTCGAGAATGCGTTCGACCAGGTGCGCGTGCGCGGGGAAATCTCCGGCTATCGCGGACCGCATTCCTCGGGCCATGCCTATTTTTCGCTGAAGGATGATCGCGCGCGTATCGATGCGGTGATCTGGAAAGGCACATTTTCCAAGCTGAAATTCCGCCCTGAAGAGGGCATGGAAGTCATTGCAACAGGCAAGGTGACGACTTTCCCTGGCTCGTCGAAATATCAGATCGTCATCGAAACCTTGGAGCCCGCCGGTGCCGGTGCCCTGATGGCGCTGCTGGAGGAACGCAAGCGCAAGCTCGGTGCCGAAGGTCTGTTCGACCCCGAGCGCAAGCGCAGGCTGCCCTTCATGCCCAAGGTGATTGGCGTGGTCACCTCGCCGACCGGCGCCGTCATCCGCGATATCCTGCATCGCATCTCCGATCGTTTCCCCGTGCATGTGCTGGTCTGGCCGGTGAAGGTGCAGGGCGAAGGCTCCGGCGACGAAGTGGCGAACGCCATTCGCGGCTTCAACGAATTTGCGCCCGGCGGCCCGATTCCGCGTCCAGACGTGCTGATTGTCGCGCGCGGCGGCGGCAGTCTCGAGGATCTCTGGAGTTTCAACGATGAGGCTGTCGTCCGCGCCGCTGCCGCCAGCGATATCCCTCTGATCTCGGCCGTCGGCCACGAGACCGATTGGACCTTGATCGACTACGCCGCCGACGTGCGCGCTCCGACGCCAACGGGTGCGGCGGAAATGGCCGTGCCGGTGAAGGCTGAGCTGGAAGCGCAGCTTGCAAGCCTCGCTGCCCGGCTGCAGGGCGGGGTAAGCAGGCAGATGGATCAACGCCGACAAGCTGTTCGGGCGCTGCTGCGCGCGCTGCCTTCGCTCGACCAGATCCTGGCTCTGCCGCGTCGCCGCTTCGATGAAGCCGCCGCCGGCCTTGGCCGTGGATTGGAGCTGAACACGCTGAACAAGCGACGCTCCTTCGAGCGCACGGCGTCGCAGCTGCGGCCGGATATCCTGTCGAACCGGATCGCCGAGCGCCGCCAGCAATTGGGCGAACGGATGACCCGCGCCGAGCGGACCATCGAGCGCATGCTCGACCGGTCCCGCGCCCGCATCGAACGGGCTGATGCCGTCTTCGCAACGCTGCCGTCGCGTCTCGAAGCGCAGACTGGCCGCGCGCGCGACCGCCTCGGCAATCTTGTCCGTCACGCCGATACGGCCATCCGCCATCAGCTGACCCGCGCCCGCAGCGAGCTTACGGCGCAGGAGCGCATTCTGCAGTCGCTCTCCTACAAGAATGTTCTGAAACGCGGCTATGCCGTTGTGCGCGACGAGGATGACCGCCCGGTTTCGCTGGCGGCAGCCCTTTCGACGGGTGCCGCGATCTCGATCGAGTTTGCGGACGGCCGCATCGGGGCCGTGACCGGCGATGATGCCTCCCCACCGTCTTCATCCCCTCCGCCGTCAGGCACTGCCCTTTCCAAGAAGCGTGTCACCAAACCGGCAGAGCCTGCCGCTCCACCGAAGCAGGGAAGCCTCTTCTGATGCGCATCCTGCTGGTGCTGGCCCATCCGCTGGAAGACAGTTTTGCCGCCGGCGTGGCCAAGCTCGCGCAGGAAACGCTCGTCGCCGATGGGCACAACGTCGATCTGCTCGATCTCTATCGCGAGGGCTTCGATCCGCGTCTGTCCGAAGCCGAGCGGCGCGGCTATTTCGACCAGCCCTACGATACCTCCGGCGTCGATGTCATCGTCGCACGGCTGCGTCAGGCGGAGGGACTGATCCTCGTCTTTCCGCAATGGTGGTTCAATTTTCCGGCGATCCTCAAGGGCTTCTTCGATCGCGCCTTTGCGCCTGGTGTCGCCTTCACCCACGATGCCGCCGGCGGGCGTATCGTGCCGAAGCTCACCAATATCCGCCTGTTCTGGGCGCTGACGACGACCGGCTCGCCTTGGTGGATCGTGCATCTCTACATGGGCAATCCGGTGCGGCGCCTATTGAAGCGCGGCATCGCCGCCTTCTGCGCCAAGCGGCTGAATTTTCGCATGCTGGCGCTCCACGACATGGACCGTGTGACCGAAGCCGGACGCAAGGCGCATCTCGAACGCGTCAGGCGAGCGCTGTCGACGATTTGATCTCACGATTTCCGAAAAAATATGCCGCGGCAGAGATACCGCGGCATGATCGCATTCGAATATCTGAACTTGGTTATGCCCACTCGCCCTTGCGCATAACCGGCACGCGCGAGCCATCGGCATTGATACCGTCGATATCGACCTTGTCGGAGCCGATCATCCAGTCGATATGGATCAGGCTGGAATTGCCGCCCTGCGCCTTGATCTGTTCCTGGCTGAGCGTGGCGCCATCGATGAAGCACTTGGAATAGCACTGGCCGAGCGCGATGTGGCAGGAGGCATTTTCGTCGAAGAGCGTGTTGTAGAACAGGATACCGCTTGCCGATATCGGCGAGGAATGCGGCACCAGCGCCACTTCGCCGAGCCGGCGAGCGCCTTCGTCGGTGTCGAGCACCTTGTTCAGCACTTCCTCGCCGCGCGTTGCCTTGGCCTCGATGATCCGGCCGCCTTCGAAGCGTACCTGGATATTGTCGATGAGGGTGCCCTGATGCGACAGCGGCTTGGTGGAGGAAACATGGCCTTCGACGCGCAGCGCATGCGGCGTGGTGAAGACCTCTTCCGTCGGAATGTTCGGGTTGCAGGTGATGCCGTTCTTGGCGGTGGAAGCGCCACCATGCCATTCATGGCCATCCGCCAAGCCCACGGTTAGGTCCGTGCCCGGCCCCTGGAAATGCAGAGCGGAAAAACGCTGGCCGTTCATCCAGGCCGAGCGCTTATGCAGATTGGCATTGTGCTCGGCCCAGGCCGCGATCGGATCTTCGACATCGACGCGCGAAGCCGAGAAGATCGCCTTGGCGAGCTTGGCAACCGCGATCGCTTCCGGGTCGTTCGGGAAGACGAGTTTTGCCCAGGAGGGGTTCGGGTAGGAGACGATGTTCCAGTTGGTGTCGAAATTAGAGATCTTTTCGAGCGCCGGCTTATAGGCGGCAGAATTGGCGCGGTTGGCGCGCGCGACCTTGTTGGGGTCTTGGTTGGACAGCAGCATCGGGTTGTCGCCGGAAATGGCGAGGCGCGCCGTGTTGTTCGAGAAGGCCTTGGCCATGCCCTCATAGAGCCATGTAGCGGCGCGGTCGAAGCTCGCATCCTGGCCGTATTCGTAGCGGGCGAGCGTCGTCTCTTCGTCGGAATAGAAGGTCGAGACGAGGCCGGCGCCGGCCTTGTAGGCTTCGCGCGTGATCAGCCGCACCAGCGGCATCGCCGCCACCGGCGCTGTTATCAGCAGATCCTGGCCGGCCTGCAACTGCAACCCGACCCTTACGGCTACTTCCGCAAGCTTTTCCAGCTTGGCGTGATCGACGGGATGATGGTTGGGGATGGCTGACGTCATGACAAAACCTGCTTGGCTGATATCGAAGATGGTCTGAAGACTTAGACCGGTTTGCGGCGAAATTGAAGGCGCTTTGTCCGATCTTGCAGATCGTCAGGCAATCAGCGGCGCAGCTTTGGCTTTGAGAGCAGCCAAGGCATCCTGAGGGCTAAGGCGCACTTGCAGCCCACGCTGGCCGCCATTGATATAGACATAAGCCTCGGTCATCGCCTGCGCCTCGATCGCCGTCGGAACGATCTTTTTCTGGCCGAAGGGGCTGATGCCGCCGACATGATAGCCCGTCAGGCGCTCGGCATCGGCAGGCTTCATCATGGCAGCAGATTTGCCGCCGAAAGCCGCGGCGAGCTTCTTCATGCTGACTTCGTGATCAGAGGGCACGACGGCACAGACCGGCTTGCCATCCACCTCCGCCATCAGCGTCTTCAGCACGCGATGGGGCTCTTCGCCCAAGGCCTCTGCGGCCTGCAGGCCGACACGCTCCGCATTCGGGTCGTAATCATAGGCATGCACGGTGAAGGCGACCTTCGCCTGGGTCAGCACTTGCGTGGCGCGGGTGGTTTTCGACATGAGGATAATATTTCCAGTCGTACGGCTTTAAGTGCGTTGGGAATGAGCGCGATCGAGCTTTTCGAGAATGTCCAAACCGCGAGTTCTGTCGCCCTTGGCTGCCCTGAGCCGAAACCGCGTCTCGGCATCGAATTCCGTGAGCGCTCTTGTGGTCAGTTCTTCGAAAAGCCTATTGAGACTTGTCCCTCGGGAGGCGGCGAGAGCCTTCAGCCGTTCGTGCTGATCGTTTGGAAGGCGAATTGTCAGCGTGCTCATGTCAAAGCTTCCTCCGAATAAGGAACTCACCTGCTGTATGAACTTCCAGCTGCGGAAACGAGGGGCGATTATGCTTTGCCGAATGCAGCCGCATAAATATCCGGCTTGAAGCCGATCAGCAATTTGCCGTCAGCCTCCAGCACCGGACGCTTGATCATTGAAGGCTGCGCCATCATCAGCTGAATGGCCTTGTCCTTCGAAAGATCGGTGCGTTCCGCTTCCGGCAGCGCCTTGAAGGTGGTGCCGGCGCGGTTGAGCACGACTTCCCAACCGGCTTCCTTCGTCCAGCGCTCCAGATGATCCCGATCAATGCCGACGGCCTTGTAGTCGTGGAAATCATAGGCAATGCCATGGCTTTCGAGCCAGGTGCGGGCCTTCTTCATCGTGTCGCAGTTCTTGATGCCGTAAATCGTAATCGTCATGGCGAATCCGTCTTTTGCTGTCGGATAGCGCATAGCATGCGAATAAAGGCGGATGAAAGCCGCTCGAATGGGGAAGCGGTTCTCTCGCCCGTTGCAGTTGCCAGCAATAATCGCATAAATATGCAGCATGCATATTTATGACGCGGGTTGGAGCATGGCGACGGACAAGGAAATATTGCGGCTGGAAAACCTCTTTGGCGCCATGAGTCTTGCTCTGGTGGATAAGATGGAAAAGGCCTTTGTCGATGAAACCGGCCTTGGTCCAAGCGCGACGGCCGCAATCGTTCAAATCGGGACCGAACCGGGGCTGACGATCGAGACCCTACGCCGAATGATCGCACTTTCCCATTCCGCCACGGTGCGCCTTGTCGACCAACTGGTGGCGTCGGGTCTCGTGCTGCGGGCCGGCGGCGTCGAGGGTGACAAGCGTGCCCGCGCACTGCAATTGACGGAGAACGGCCGCCTGCTCTTTGACAGAAGCCTCTCCGCCCGCCGGGCCGTCATCCATCGGGCTTTTGACGTGTTAGGCCCAGAGGAGAGGGGGCAGTTTGGCCGCTTGGTCGAAAAGCTGCTACCGGCCTTGGTCGATCTCGGCGATGACCAAGACGTGGTCTGCCGCGTTTGCGATCAGGGCGCCTGCGACCAGGATCGCTGCCCGATTGCCTTCATGGCATAGGCCCGGGATAGAGGTCTTGACATCTTCATCATATATATGCACACTACATACATATATTTCGAAGGATGATAGTTGCTGCCTTCGATGATCTGAGCATTGCCTGCATCAATTCGATCGGAGGCATGATCGTGATGGAAAATCGTTCAACTCTTACCCGGCTAATAGGTATCTATCGTGCTGCTCTTGCAAGCACGCTATATCACATTGGCCGCTTCGGCATTCTTCTCAGGGAATCAGCGGCGATCGCCTTCACCATGCGCTGCAAGGTGATCGATCGCCGCTAAAGGAAATCAATCCTCGAGTGTTCCCGGCTTGCGGGCAACGGAGCTTGCTCTGTCCGAACCGATCTTCATAAGATCGCCGCGCCGGCGCACCAGCCGGTCCGATACGCGGGTGACGATCAGACCTGCCTGCGGCGCGCGGATATCGATGGCGCCGTCCGGCATGCCCGGGGCGGTGATGATGGTCGCCAGCAGATCGCCTTCCTCCACCCGTTCGCCGATATTGCGATGGAAGAGCACTGTGCCCGCCTGCGGCGCACGGATCATCTCGACATTGTCGAGCGGCACGGCCGGTCCGCTAAAGGTGCCGGGCGCGACGCTGTCGTCCTGTACCGCGCCGCGCGCGGCCAGGAAGCGCCAGAGCCCTTCGGCATCGTTCTTTGCCATCTCGGGATAGACATCGCGGGTGCCTCGCAATTCCACCGTGACTGAAAGCTTGCCCGGCAGTCTTGCCTTCTTTTCGCCCGGCACTTCGTATTTCCAGGCGAAGCTGACGGCCTCCTCGAAGGCCGAGCTTTCGCCATCCGACAGCAGCACGGCGTCCATCTTGAGTGCCGCGGCAAGATCGGCGGCTTCGGGCCAGAATGCCTCGTCGATATAGGCATATTGCAGGGATTCGTCATCGCAATGGAGGTCGATCACCAGATCGGCACCGAGCGCTATATGGATCAGCTGGCGCTTCAGCCGGTCGACGGCGGGGTAGCGTTCCAGATTTTCGATGAGGAGATCACGGTCGCGAAGCGAGACCAGCGGAAAGTCGCGGTTGAAATTGGTGCGCGAGCCCAGGTCGAAACGGCCCTGCATCTCGCCGAAATGCGATTGTGCTGCGCCGATCGGATTGGCATGCGGCACGACGATGATATCGCTCAGAATGGACCCATCGACTTCCGCTTTCCGAAGCCGCTCGCAAAGGAAATGCACGAGCGCCGTGCCCGGCAGTTCGCCCGCATGCAATGCAGCCTGGATGTAGATCTTCGGCGCGTCGGCACCGTTGCCGGCAAAATGCAGGACGGGCAGCCGCCAGGCGATCCCCGGAGTGTCGCCTTCGATGACGATTTCGGTGACGTTCATGGGCGGGCCTCCTGCTGATGATAGTCAGAGACCCATATCAAGCCTTAACGGCAGACTGCAACCGTTTGTCGCCACATGCCAAAATCAGAACCGGGGACAAATAGCGCCAAAACGGCTTTCAGCGGCCGCTATTCCTGCGCAGGCAGAAGCTCAGGATCAGGCTGAGCAGCACCGCACCGACGCCGAAGGAGAAGGGGGCGGCATAGCCGAAATGATCAGCAAAGAGGCCGGCGATCGGGCCGGTGCTCCCAAGCGACACGTCGAGAAAGATCGAATAGAGCCCGAGCGCGACACCGCGGTTCTGCGGCGGGATGCGCTCCATGGCTTCGTTGCCAAGCGCGGGGAAAACCGCCGCGAAACCGACGCCGGCCAGCGCCGCGCCGATGATGGCAACGGTGGGAGATGGCACAAAGGCAAGCGCCGCCAGGCCGATGATCTCGATAACGAGCGAAATGCGCACCAGCGGCAGGCCGCCGAAGCGTGCGACTGCCTGCGCAAGACCCAGTCGCACACCCATGAAAGCAAGGCCGAAAGCGCTGAGCGCAAAGGATGCGCCTTCCCAGCCGCGGCTATGGAAGAATAGCGCGACGAAGGCCATGACAACGCCGAAGCCGCTGGAGGCAAGCGCGAGCGCGATGCCGTATGGTGCAACGCGGCTCAGCACCTGGCCCGTGCCGATGCCCTTTTCCTTGACGCCCGGCACCGGCGGCCGCGTTTGCGCTAGCATGAAGCCGGCAACCGCAAGGATGATGGTGACGACGCCGATGGCGAAGAAGCCATATTGCCCCTGCAGCCAGGCGCCGAAGGGGGCGGCGAGGGCAATGCCGCCGTAGGTGGCGATGCCGTTCCAGGAGATGATGCGGACGGTTTCACGTGACCCCATCAGGCCGATCGCCCAGGTGATCGCCGCCGTACTCACCCAGCTCTCGCCGATGCCGAGCGCCAGCCGGCCCGCAAGCAGAAGAGCAAGGCTCGCTGCCGGGACTTGGATCGCAAAAGTGGAAGCGATGGTGAGTGCGCCCGACAGACCATAGGCCAGGAAGCCCAGGAAGACCGAACGGCGTGGCCCGTATTGATCGCAGAGCCGGCCGACATGGGCGCGGCTGACGATGGTCGCCACATATTGCGTGCTGACGGCGATGCCGGCCCATACGACGCCGAAGCCGAGGCTGCTGTCGACATAGGTCGGCAGAACCGCAAGCGGCAATCCGATGGCAAGGTAGCCGAAGAATGTCAGCGCGACAATCGAGATGAGGGACAGTGTCGAAGTGGACCGGATGGTCTGGGAAGCAGTGTTCACGGGATATCGCCTGCGGGCACCGGCAGCGGTGTCCATGCTGTTTGCCACGAAGGAGCGGGATTCGTATCGGATAGCAGTGACGGCGAAGGCCTGACAGCCGCGCGTCGCCATAGGGTATGGCTATCGGGGAAAGCAGGCAAGGTCAACGAATTGCTGCCTTGCAGCAAAAGCCATTGACGGGATGAATTGATTGTGCGTGGGGATCGTCCGTGGGGTGTGCCTTTGCCGCAACCCATTCTCCCCGAAGGGAGAATGGGCAAAAGGCATCACATCGTCAGTATGACGCTGGCCGTCGTTCGTCCCGCTTCGAGGTCTGCATGGGCTCTGGCGGCATCCTTCAGCTCGTATTCCGCGCCGATCGGGTTGACGAGCCCGGCCTTCAGCGCCGCCATAAGCGCCATGGAGCCTTGACGATAGAGTTCGGGATCGTTGGCGTAAGCCAATACGCTTGGCCGTGAAAGACCGATGGCGCGAGGTCCTGACAATTCCTCCATCTTGATCGGCGGAATGGGGCCGGCGACCTGTCCGAGGCTGGCGACCATGCCGAAGGGGCGCACCGCAGCAAGCGTCTGCGACAACATGGTGCCGCCGATCCCGTCGACGGCAAGATGCACGCCACGGCCACCGGCGATGCGGCGCGTTTCCTCGACCCAATCCGCCGATGTATGCAGGAGAACCGCGTCCGCGCCCGCTTCATGGGCGATGCCGACCTTGGCTTCGGAACCCACGGTAGCGATGACGTTCGCGCCGATCTTCTTGGCAAGACGCGTGACGAGCTGGCCGAGCCCGCCGGCTCCCGCATGCACCAGCACCCACTCGCCCGCCTTCACGGGATAGGTCTTTTGCAGCACCATCTGCGCCGTCAGTCCGCGCAGCATCGTGCTGCCGGCAACCCGCTCGCTAACACCATCGGGTAATTTCACCAGGCGGCCGGCAGGCAACGTGCGCACCTCGGCATAGCTGCCGATCGGATGGCCGATATAGGCAACGCGGTCGCCCACCTTCAACTCGCCGACATTGGCGCCAAGCGCTTCGATAATGCCTGCGCCCTCGAAACCGAGCACATTGTGACCGGGTTGCAGCGGGTAAAGCCCGGAACGGACATAGATGTCGACGAAGTTGACGCCGGAGACGCTTTGGCGGATTCGTGCCTGGCCGGGGCCGGGTTCGATAGCGGGCAGATCGACGGCTTTCAGGGCTTCGGGACCGCCGGGGCTGGTAATGGCGATTGCTAGGGGCATGGAAAATCTCCTTTCGGGCGATTTTTGATCACAAATCGGCATGGGAATAAATTCGGTATGAACTCACCATATCTGTGCAATAATGCACCGATGATCGACTGGCAGGACCTTCACCATTTCGCCGCTCTCGCTCGAACCGGCTCCCTCTCTGCGGCGGCGCGCGAGTTGGGTGTCGACCACGCAACGGTCGGCAGGCGCATTGCGGCGTTGGAGCGCGCGCTCGATCTTCGTCTCATCGATCGGCGGCCACGCACCTCGCCCTTGACAGCTGATGGCCGCGCCATCGCGGAACTGGTGGCCAGTATGGAGGAAAATGTCGAGGCGATCAGACGTTATTCGAAAAGTGCGGTGTCCGGGGTTTCCGCTGCAGTCAAGGTCAGCGCACCGCCATCGATCGCCGCCCATCTCCTGGCACCGAAAGCCGCGCTGTTTCATACCCATCATCCGAACATCACGCTGACCATTGTCGGCATTGCACGCAGCGTCGCGCTCAATTACGGCGAGGCGGATATCGCCGTGCGCATGACCAGGCCGGAGGAAAGCGATCTCTTGGTACGGCGTATCGGCGCCATGCGCTTCGGTCTCTATGCAATCCCGTCCGTGGCGCAGACACCCGAGAAGGACTGGGTGTTCATCGGCTATGATGCGGTGATGGAGCATCTGACCCAGCAGACCTGGCTTCGCAATCTGCTGAATGGCCGTCCGATCGTCTTCCGTGCCACGGATGTTTTCGGTCAGCTTGAGGCCGCTCGTGCCGGACTTGGAGTCGTGGCGCTTCCGAGATTTCTGGGCGATCGCGAGGCAGGATTGGTGCGCCTGCCGACGGAGATCCGGTCGCCGACGCGCGACCTCTGGCTCGTCACCTATCCCGATCTGCGCCGCTCGCCGGCCATCCGGGCGGTTATGGACTTCGTTGCGGATGTCGTCGGTCAAAGCTGCCCGTTACGGGGCGCCGTGGATAGCGCCGCATAAGCCCAAATTCCAACTCGCATTTTTCTGTTGCGGCCCTAGGGCGAATCTCTATCCATGGATGGATGGGCCACACTTACGGTCGGTGATCGATGACGAAGCTGGGCAGTTGGTTCGTGGTAGACAGGGCGGATCTGGTCGCCGGCATCTCGGTTGCCGGACTGATGCTACCGGAAGCGGTCGCTTACGCCGGCATCGCCGGCCTGCCGCCGCATCGTGCGATCCTCGCCGGCATCGCCGGATGTCTCGTCTATGCCATATTCGGCCGCAGCCGCTTTGCCATCGTTTCTCCCACATCCTCGTCCGCCGCCATTCTGGCCGCCACCTTGGCGGTGGTGCCGGGTGATGCCACGGTCAAGGCGGCTCTTGCGACGGTTGCCGTGGCGCTCGCCGGCATTCTCTTCGTCATCGCCGGTACCTTGCGCCTTGGCGGCATCACCGGTTTCATCTCGCGGCCCGTCCTGCGCGGCTTCGCGCTCGGGCTGGCGATCACCATCATCCTGCATCAGCTGCCGATCCTCGTCGGCGTGCCCGTGCAGGGCTCGAATATCCTGACCTACGCCGCCGCACTCTTCGGCGCTATCCTCCAGTGGAATCCGATTAGCGTCGCCGTCGGCATCGTCGCGCTGGCGGCATTGCTGCTCTTGAAGCGATTGCCGGGCATTCCCGGCGCTTTCCTCGTGCTCGCCGCAGGCATCTTCGCCTCCTATCTGTTCGGCCTGGAAGGCCATGGCGTCAAGCTGGTCGGCCCCATTGAGATCCTGCCGCAATGGCCGTCGCTGCCGGATGCCGGTTGGGCCGCCTATTCGCGGCTGGTGCAGTTCACCGTGCCGCTGGTCCTTATCCTCTTTGCCGAGTCCTGGGGAACGATGCGGGCCTTAGCACTTCGGTATGGCGAGACGCTGGAGGTCAATCGCGAGCTTGGTGCGCTGGGCGCTGCCAATCTCGCCAGCGCCGTCGTTCAGGGCATGCCGGTTGGCGCAGGTTTTTCCGCCGGCTTCGCCAGCGAGGCGGCGGGAGCTAAGACGCGGGCGACGACCGTTTTCGCTGCAATCGGCCTGGCGATCCTGATTGCCTGTGCCGGACCGCTGGTGGCGCTTCTGCCGGAACCGGTGCTGGCCGCCGTCGTGATCGCGGCTCTGACCCATGCGCTTGACCCCAGTCCCATCCTGCGGCTGCGCCGCCTGCATCGTGATTTCTACGTGGCAGTGGGTGCCGCCGTCGGTGTGCTCGCCTTCGGCGTCCTCAATGGCATGCTGCTGGCGATCGCGCTCTCGCTTGCCGCCATGATGCATCGCTTGGCATCCCCGTATATTGCCCGTCTGGGACGGCTCAACAACAGCCATGACTTCGTCGATGTCAGCAGGCATGACGATGCCGCCGAGATACCGGGCATTGTCATCTGGCGCCCCGGCGAAACCCTGTTTTTCGGCAATGCCGATACGATCTTCGGCGAGATATTGTCCGGCAGCCGCAGTGAAGCCGGGTTGCAGGCAGCCATTCTCAGCCTGGAAGAAAGCTCCGATATCGACAGCACGGCGATGGACGCCTTGATGGAGTTCGACAGCGCAATGCAGCGAGCCGGCCTCCGCCTGCAGTTTGCCCGGGTGCATGACCGCGTTCGCGATCTCATGACGGTCGCCGGCATTGCCGACGTCGACAAGCGGTGCAGCTTCAGCGTCGATGATGCCGTGGCGGCTGTGATGGCGACAGTTGAAGCTGTTCCGAAACCGTAAGCGCCAGACTTAGAACCCGGATTTAGAACAATGGCCAATGCCAGACATGGCCATGTTCGCCGTCACCTTGAAAGCTGTTGACCAGCGTGAACGTTTTGACCGTCCAAGCGATCGGCGCTTCCAAAATCACTTCGGGAAGAATGTGGTTGCAATAAAATAGCGTCATGTGGGGTTGGAACGACCCAGATATGCTGCTTTCAAAGCCCATGCTTTGCATTGCCGCATCCAGTTCCCGACGAAGTGTCGTTAGCCCTTCGTTTCCATCCCTGCACCAGAGCACATATTGACGGTTGTTGCCGTTGCCGAATGTGCCTGCCCGATCGAATATCAAGGGAAACGATTTTAAGCAGATGGTTGAGCCGGCCTCCAACGCAGCGAAGGTGGCTTCCTCCTGTGAGCGAGCGACGATGTCGATGGGATAGACGGTGGCATGATAAAGATCATGCTTTCTCGCTGTGCGTATCAACCCGTTTCGCCGACTTTGGCCGACGGTCATTTCAGCAGTCAATTTAGCGGTTTCCGGGTCCGGTAAAGCGGCAAAGTAGAGTGCTTGCCGGCGCTTTGGCGGGCTTTTGCCCGCGCGACTAATGGGCGGTTTGCCGAGATTGAATGACAACTGATCGGCGTGCTGCATGGCTTCATTCAAAGCCGGTGTGGCTCTGCCTCCTTTTGTTTTCCGATCTCCAAAGCATATGCCTCAACGGCCACGATTTCAAGAACAAAACAAGAACATTAAGAGTGACGACATCCCTCGTTTCAAAAAGCGATCGAATAAAAGGACAGCCTGATCTGTTCATTCCAGGTTCGGGCCTGCGTGCCCAATCTCACCCAAAGGAACCACGATCATGTTCACCAGATCAGTCTTTGCGGCCGTTATTTTCGCCCTCATAGGGCTCGGCATTTCCGCTTGCTCCACATCGGGAGACCACAATTCCGGCGGCGGCATGACGCTGGACGCGCCTCCGACTGGCGGCGGATATTGATCCTGTTCTGTCAATCGCCCTGAATCCATTCGGCCGCCGTCAAAACGGTGGCAATTGTCGATCTTTGCAAGAATCGGGTTGAATTCGGCGCTCCCGAGGACGATTTTCATGACAAGTGGAAACACGGGAGCTTTCGTCATGAACGAGACAAGGCAGAATTACCTGATCTTCGAAACCGCCGGCGGCTTCTGCGGCATCGCCTGGAATGATGTCGGCGTGCTGCGTTTTCAATTGCCGACCAAGGATGCTGGCGCGACAGAACGCCTGCTTCTGCGGCGTTTGCCAAACGCGCAGCCCGGCACGCCGAGCGCGGAGATTGCGGGCGTGGTCGCCAAGGTGAAGCGCTATTTTGCCGGCGAGGAGATCGACTTTTCCGACGTCGCGCTCGACCTCGGCGAGCAGGATGCTTTCTTCAAGCAGATCTACGATGCCGCCCGGCAGGTCGGCTGGGGTCACACGACAACCTATGGAAGCTTGGCCAAGCAGCTTGGCGCAGGACCGGAAGCTGCGCGCGATGTCGGGCAGGCCATGGCGAAGAACCCGGTGGCGCTGATCATCCCCTGCCACCGCGTCCTGGCCGCGGGCGGAAAGATCGGCGGCTTTTCCGCGCCGGGCGGCTCCAACTCCAAGGCTCGCATGCTGGAGCTGGAAGGTGTCCAGCTGGCGCCGCCGAAACCGGTGCAGCAATCGCTGGCGTTTTGAGCCAGACGATCGGGTGTGCGGCTAGGAGACCTGTGCGCGGGTAGGCTTTCTGCTTGAATTTGCTGTATTTCCTCGGATGGGAAGCGTATCGCAGGCGTCGGCATACGCGGCTTGGAACAC
>NZ_JAQJCG010000032.1:0-53012 GCF_030182565.1 Rhizobium centroccidentale
GCCCTGGCCCTGGGTCGAACGGATTGCGGTGCACAGATTGGTCTTGCGGCTGAGACACGACGGGCATTCGCGGCATTCGGGGGTATAGAGCGGAATGACATGATCGCCCTTCCTGACCGAGGTCACCCCCGGTCCGACATCGACGACGATGCCGGCGCCCTCATGGCCGAGGATCGCCGGGAACAGGCCTTCCGGATCGGCACCGGACAGGGTGAAATCATCGGTGTGGCAGATGCCGGTCGCCTTGACCTCGATCAGCACTTCGCCGGCTCTTGGCCCCTCCAGCTGAACTGTCATCACCTCAAGCGGCTTGCCTGCCGCAACCGCGACCGCTGCTCTTACGTCCATGATCTCGTCCCTTCCTGCTATGATTTGGTCCGCGCGACATTGGCATGGGCGCACGGGGCGGCTCAAGCCAAAATCAGACACTTAGCGTCGCAATTGTCATGTTTTAGCCGAGCAATCGCCGCGCAGCTTTTCTGATATGGCCCCGATGGCGCAGCTTCTCGATCAGGCGAATTCCATGATCACTGCGTCGACGGCGAGGCTTTCGCCCGGCTTGGCGTTGATCTTGCCGATGACCAGATCGCGTTCGGCGCGCAGGACATTTTCCATCTTCATCGCTTCGACAATGGCCAGTGTTTCGCCCGCCTTGACCTCCTGTCCCTCAGCAACAGCAATCGCTACGACCAGGCCCGGCATGGGGCAGAGCAGCAGCTTCGAGGTATCCGGCGGCAATTTGACCGGCATCAGCTTGTCGAGTTCAGCCTGACGCGGCGTGAACACCCTGGTCCGGACGGAAATACCCTGCCAATCGATGCGCAGACCATTGAGCACGGTGCGGATCTGGGCTGTCAGCTTGCGGCCGCCGACCGTGCCAGCCCATACCGGATCGCCGGGACGCCAGTCGGTTGCGACAGTTACGGTTTGGGCGCCGATCTGCATGTCCATCTCGAAGGGAATGATCACCACGCCTTCAAGCAATGTCACAGGCAGATAGGCGGCACCAAGCTTGACGACCCAGCTCTCCCGCAGTGGCGCGGCGGCTGGACGCAGCCGGTCGGCATAGCGTTCGCGGCGGTTGGATTCGATCAGGCTGCAGGAAAGGGCGATTGCCGACAGCAAAGCGGTTTGCTCCTCGTCCGGCGTCACCGGCGCGAAGCCATCGGGATATTCTTCGGCAATGAAGCCCGTGGAGAGGCGGCCTTCGCGCCAGCGCGGATGCTTCATCAGAGCCGAGAGGAACGGCATATTGTGCTCGATGCCATCGACGACAAAACCATCCAAAGCTTCGCCCATCGCTTCGATTGCCTCCAGCCTCGTCGGAGCCCAGGTGCAGAGCTTGGCGATCATCGGATCGTAATAAATAGAGATTTCCGCGCCCTCGAAGACGCCGGTGTCGTTGCGCACGACCGATGTCTCCGTCTTGCCTTCGCGCGGCGGACGATAGCGCGTCAGACGGCCGATCGAGGGCAGGAAGTTGCGATAGGGATCCTCCGCATACAAGCGGCTTTCGATCGCCCAACCGTTGAGCTTGATATCCGCCTGCTTGAACGGCAGTTTTTCGCCCGCTGCAACGCGGATCATCTGCTCGACGAGATCGACGCCGGTCACCAGCTCTGTCACCGGATGCTCGACCTGCAGGCGGGTATTCATTTCGAGGAAATAGAAGTTTTTGTCGTGATCGACGATGAATTCGACCGTGCCGGCGCTTTGATAATCGACGGCCTTGGCGAGCGCCACGGATTGCTCGCCCATGGCCTTGCGCGTTGCTTCATCAAGGAACGGCGAGGGAGCTTCTTCGACGACCTTCTGGTTCCGGCGCTGGATTGAGCATTCGCGCTCGCCGAGATAGACGACATTTCCGTGAGCGTCGGCCAACACCTGGATCTCGATGTGCCTGGGATCGACGACGAATTTCTCGATGAAGACGCGGTCGTCGCCGAAAGAGCTTTTCGCCTCCGAACGGGCGCGCTCGAAACCATCGCGTACCTCATCCTTGCTCCAGGCGATGCGCATACCTTTGCCGCCGCCGCCGGCGGATGCCTTGATCATGACGGGATAGCCGATCTCGGCAGCGATCCTTTCGGCATGATCGGCATCATCGATGATGCCGAGATAGCCCGGAACCGTGGAGACCTTGGCGGCATTGGCGAATTTTTTCGATTCGATCTTGTCGCCCATGGCTTCGATCGCCTTTGGCTTCGGGCCGATGAAAACGATACCTTCCTTCTCCAGCGCCGCACAGAAGGAGGCGCGCTCGGACAGGAAGCCATAACCCGGATGAACTGCCTCGGCTCCGGTCTCCTTGCAGGCAGCGATGATCTTGTCAGCGACGAGATAGCTTTCGGCTGCGGGAGCTGGGCCGATATGCACGGATTCATCGGCCATTTCGACATGCAATGCGTCCCGATCCGCATCCGAGTAGACGGCGACCGTGAGGATGCCCATTCGTCGCGCGGTCTTGATGACGCGGCAGGCGATCTCGCCGCGATTGGCGATCAGGATTTTCTTGAACATGCAATCTCCGCCCAAATACTCTATTCAGTCAGTGTTTTATCCATAAATTGCTTGCCTGGTCCATGCGCAACATGTCCGCGCTCACGCGGTTTTTTTCAATCTCGATTGAACGCGTTCCCGCCAGATGATGAAGAGGCCGGAGCCGACGATAATGGCGATGCCGATCCATTTGGAAAGATTGGGAAAATCGCCAAAAATTGCGTAACCGAGGACGGTAGCGGAAATGATCTCGAAATACTGGAATGGAGCAAGCAGCGACAGTGGCGCCAGCCGGAAGGCTCTGACGACGAGCATATGCGCGTAGCCTGATATCGAACCGAGAATCAGCAGAAGCACCAGTCCAAGCGTCGACGCGGGCAGGGACGGCTCGAAGTCAGCGATGCCAGCGGATGCTCCGACCAGCAGGGTGATCGACATGAACAGCGTGCCACCAACGCCGGCCATGATCTGCATCGTGATCGGCGAATCCGCCTCGCCGACGGCGCGGTTCATGAAAAGATACAGCGCATAGAGAAATGCACAGGCAACGGGCAGCAGCGCCTTCAATCCGAAAATCTCGAAACTTGGCTGGATGACGATCATCGCGCCAACGAAGCCGACGGCGATTGCCAGCCAGCGTCTCCAGCCGACCCTATCGCCGAGAAACAGGGCAGAAAGGGCCGTCAGCATGAAGGGCTCGACGAAATAGATCGCGAAGACATCGGCAAGCGGCATGTATTTGACCGCGGCGAAAAAGAGTAGGCTCGCAGCGCCATGCAATGCGCCACGCAGCAGATTCAACCAGGGCCGCTTTGCAGAGAAGGCCGACCTCCCGGTAGCGGTCGCAAGGAGCGGCAGCATGCACACAAGCTGAAAGAAGAAGCGATAGAATGTCACCTGGCCCGGCGACATGCCTTCAAAACTCGCCATGTACTTGGCAATCGCGTCCATCGTCGGCAGCAGGATCATGGCGCTTGCCATGATCGTCATGCCTCTAAGCGGATTTTGCTGCGTGGAAACGGCGGAAGAGACGGGCATGCGTCAACTTCAAACACAGGACTAACATGCAATCAAGACGCGCTTGAGAGCAGGTTGCAAGACGCGGTGGCAGCCATCCGAAAGTGCCATACTTTTCCAAATGGGACAGATCTCCCTGGCGAGATGACGCCCTTAGACCTATCTGGAGCTTTGGAACCGGCTAAAACATGACTGCGCCGCGAAAAATGGCTGGCGCGACCAGGAAAGGGATCGCACCGATGTTCAAACCAGAACAAGAGACGACCGTTTTTTCGGATGAAGGCGGTGATACGCTTGGAGGGCGCTTGTCCATGGCGCGCGATGCCGCGGGAATCAGTCTCGAAACGCTGGCCGGACAGCTTGGCGTCAGCGAGGAGACAATGCTCGCGTGGGAATCCGATCGCGCCGAACCCAATCCCGCCGCGCTGGCCAAGATGTCAGCTCTTTTCGATGTTTCTCCGGCGTGGCTGATGACCGGATCGGGCGACGGACCTGGGGAGGACAGCGACGAGCGCGCCCTGGAAGCCGTCAGGAACGAGCTATCGCGGCTGCGCACGGCCTATCAGGAGATCGGCCGGCTGATAGAGACGACGACAAAGCAGCTCGAACGCCTCGACCATCAGATCCGGCTGCGCAATCTCAGCAAGGATGTGGCGCATTGAGCGCGGTTTCCCACGTGGCGCGGCTTAGGTACTTCTAGCTTAATCTGGCAATCGTATCGTCGAGGGTGTCGATCGCGAGTTGTTCACGGGCGATCATGTCGTCAAGATCGATGACCTCTCCGATCTCTTTCGCGTCAATGCCCTGCGTCTTCATCGCCAGCAGTTCGTTGCGATGGGCGATCTTTTCGCCTCGGATTTTGATAAGCTTCAAGCGAAAATCATCATTCATCTCCAATTCCTCCGTTTGGAATGAATTATCGCCATTTTGGGACTGTCATCGTTCTCCCAGCTCGTCTCCTTCAACCTCAATCGTGTCCACGGCCGCGATAGGTGGTTGGGACACCGGCTTTCTCATGGCATTGCGCGAGGGTTTCTAGCCACTCCGCCAACCCTTCCGGGACTTTGGCATTTCCAGCTTCCAGCGCCTCCACCCATGACAGGTCACATTGCAGAGCGCTCGCCAGATTGATGGGCGTCCAGCGTATATGCAGAAGGCATTCTGAAAAGCGTTCCGGCGTCATCCGTTTTCCCCATGTCTGAAGACGTTCACGGTGCCAGAGAGGGGCGCGAAGTCAAGTGACCATGGAAATACGACGGCTGTTCCGGCCCATCAGGGTATGCGAACTGCCTCTTGGCATGAATTTCGTGAGCAACTTGTTTGGATAAGGGGCAGCGCCGCAATATTCCCGACGCTTTGATCGGCTTGCATGCCGTCGGCAAGGTGGAGGATGGCATGCGGGATAACATCGCGCTGAAACAAGCGTTGGTTAGGTATTGTTTTAAAAACAAAAAACCCGGCCAAAGCCGGGTTCTTGGTGCGGTCGAGAAGACTCGAACTTCCACGGGTTGCCCCACAGCGACCTCAACGCTGCGCGTCTACCAATTCCGCCACGACCGCATCGTGGTAGGCCAGATTGCTCCGGCGCGGCTGCATGTAGCAAAAGCATTCGGGGGGCACAAGAGCGATATGTCAGTTTTTTTAAATTCCTTCACAGCTCGTCCGATCGAGCTGGTCCGGATGCAGCGGAAACGCCTTACATGTTTGAATTCCCGCCCGAATAGCGCCATATGTGGACAACTCGTTGGCACGCAGGTTTTCCACATATGCGGCCGGCGCGGCGCGCAAAGGACTGCCATATGCTTCGCACCGAACTTTCTCACCAAATGTTTCCCGTTCAAGGCACGCCGCCGGTCCGCTGGCGGATCAGCGATGGCCTCGTGCCATATGAAGAGACCGTAGCCACGATGGAGGCGGAAGTGGCCGCGATTGCCGAGGGGCGGGCGCCGGAGCTCGTCTGGCTGGTCGAGCATCCGCCGCTCTATACTGCAGGCACCAGTGCCAATGCCGCCGATCTGATCGAGCCGGATCGATTCCCGGTCTTTGCGACCGGACGCGGCGGCGAATATACCTATCACGGGCCAGGTCAGCGCGTCGCCTATGTCATGCTGGACCTCAAGTGTCGGCGGCAGGATATCCGAGCCTTCGTCGGCGCGCTCGAAGAGGTCATCATCCGCACGCTCGATTCGATGAATGTGCGCGGCGAGCGGCGAGAGGATCGAGTCGGCGTTTGGGTCAGGCGCCCGGAGAAGCCGATTCTGGCTGACGGCACTGTGGCCGAGGATAAAATTGCAGCTCTCGGCATCCGCGTGCGCAAATGGGTGACGTTTCACGGCCTGTCGCTGAACGTCGATCCCGATCTCGGGCATTTCACCGGTATCATTCCTTGCGGAATCTCGGCCTATGGCGTCACTAGCCTCGTCGATCTCGGTCTGCCAGTCATGATGGCGGATGTCGATATTCGCCTGCGTGAGGCGTTCGAACAGGTCTTCGGCGAAACCATCAATGACCCGTGAAGGTGATTGGCGATTGCCCGAAGACCATGCCGGAGGCTGCGCTGAATTCTAACGCTGAGCAGGACAGGTCAAACGACCTGTCCGGATTCATGGCGAAAACTGCTATAGCTCACGCGAGCGCTCTTCTGCCAAGGGCAGTTCCGGTTCATCCAGAACGAACCGTTTCGATTTCTCCAAGAGATCAATGCTGTCTTCCGCCTTGAGAAGATCATGCAGTTTCTGATCGCTCAGGATATTATCGCTATCATGCGAGGTCATGCGGGTAACTCCTTGACCTCTGCAGGCGAGAGTAATCATCTCTCTCAGCCGATGGCGCCTACGGGTTCGGTAGCCAACGGTGAAGACAGCCTACGCCCATTTGGGAGATGTGGCGAATCATTTGGTGCGATGGTCCATTTTCGCTGCACGCTCCGCTCGACAGGAAAAGTGCATTGAAAGAAAAATGCCCTGGAAGGGAGAGCATCCAGGGCACAGAGAGGGGAACTGCATAACCGAAACTAGGGCGAGGCGCTCGCACTTCAAGGCCGAAGCTCACGACAGGTTGTATTTGGTCTGGAATCGCCCTTATGCATCGCTGACGTGCAAATAGCAGAAGCAAGATTGCAATATGAATCGGCACCATCGATTCTTCCATCTCCGGATGAACTCAGCGCGCCGATGAACCGCCATCCGGGATTGTCACTACAGTCAAGCCACTCTTTTTGATGGCTATTTTTGTACAGTTTGCGTTCATGTTCGTCCGCATATGGTGTCTTCCGTCGCCCCCAGATCGCGCGTCGATTGACAATCGATATGGACGATACGATTAATAGTTTCGACATTCGTCATAGAGCGGAGGATATGCCAATGACAAGTCGTGCCATCCTGTTGATGTCTCTTGCGTCTCTCACAGTTGTAGGCTCGATGGGCCTCGCTTCTTCGGCTTCTGCGCTAACCATGAAAGAGTGCAGCGCCAAATACCAGGCGGCCAAGACCGCTGGTACCTTGAACGGCCAGAAGTGGAATGACTTCCGCACAACGCAGTGCAGTGCGGACGCCAGCGCCACTACGACGACCACCGCTCCCGCAGCCACCGCACCAGCGGCTACGACGCCTGCCAAGCCGGCGAAGACCACTGCGGCAGCCAAGGTCGACGCCAGCGAACCCGATGCCACCAAGCCGCCGGCAGCAGAACCGGCAAAGCCGACCACGGCTGCTCCGGCTGGTGTAACCTTCCCGGCAAAGGTCGATCCCAAATATGCTACCGAGACGCCCGGCAAGGGCCGCTTCCACACCTGCGTAGACGCCTATAATGCCGCCAAGACCAGCAATTCGCTCGGCGGCCTGAAGTGGATCCAGAAGGGCGGCGGCTACTACAGCCTCTGCAATTCCAAGCTCAAGGGCTGATTGCGAAGCTGACGAACTACGAAACGGGTGCCTTCGGGCGCCCGTTTTCTTTTGCTTATATCAATCCCGCGTCTTCTCCCATTTTTTGACGAGCCGGTCGCGCTTGAGCTTGGAAAGCCGCTGCAGCCAGAAAATGCCGTCCAACTGGTCGATCTCGTGCTGGATGCAAATGGCCAGAAAGTCATGCGCCTCCGCTTCATGAGTTTCGCCGGCGACATCCCGATAGCGAAACCGGATCGATTTCGGCCTGACGATCTCCTCCGTCGCTCCGGGCATCGAAACGCTGCCCTCCATATGCCGCATGGTCTCCGCCGATGACCATAGGATTTCCGGATTGATATAGGTACGCACACCATCCTCGCGGCTGAGTTCGATCACAACGACTCGCTTGAGGACGCCGATATGCGCGCCGGTGATGCCGACGCCGGGCGCGGCCCGCATCGTATCCAGCAGGTCGTTGACGAGCACTCGCAGATCGTCGTCGAAGGCCGTGACGGCAGTGCAGGCGGTTCGTAATAGCGGATTCGGAAAGCGGATGATGGGGCGGGCGGACACGGCACTCTCTATGGAGGACATTGGGTAGGAGGCTGCCAGGATAAGGAGAAGACGACGGCAATGCCACCCCTTAACAGCTGAGCTTCCCTATGAGCTTTTTCCATCATCCAATTGTTTTTATCGATTTTAAGTGAACCCAATTCGGGACGTTGGGCGAGCCGGAGGCCTTCTAGCCGAATGATGTCTGCCATTCTATTCCACCATTTCGTACTTCCATCGCATTGATTCGCACATCGCATGGCTTAGGCGTCTGCGGTCTTTATGACCATTCCCATCGAATTTTCGGGAAATTTCGCCCTCTCAGGCCTTGTGAGCCTGCGGTTTTGTGCTGCACTAGCGGGTCGGGAACTGACTGCAACCCGTGAAAATTGACTATTACGTAAAAGTCAATATTATCATGGGGAGCAGATAGGGGCGGATTCTTGGTCGACGGATACTATAGCATAACGGAGCTCACTCGGGAATTCGGCGTTTCGACCCGAACCCTTAGGTTCTATGAGGACGAAGGCCTCATTCACCCCGAGCGCAGGGGCCGCACGCGTCTGTTCCGTCCGGCCGACCGGCGTCTCATCATGGAAATCCTGCGCGGCCGCCGCATCGGCTTCACGATCGCCGAAATTCGCGAAATCATCCAGGTCTACAAGGAGCCTCCGGGTGAAATCGGCCAGCTGAAGCTGCTGATGAAGCGCGTCGACGAAAAGCGCGACGAGCTGCGTCAGAAGCGCAAGGATATCGACGATACGCTGAGCGAACTCGACAATGTCGAAGAGGCTTGTCTCGGCCGGCTGGCCGAAATCGGCGTGGGAACTTGATCCGCTATTAAGCGCTCAGCTTCTCAAAGCCAGCGCCGCGTGTGCTTGCAGTAAAATTCGAATTCGCAGCCGAATCGCGAGAGGAGATGCATCTCCTCGCAGCGGATGACGAGCAAGGTCGTCAAGGCGGCGGCCGCTGCCGCCATGGCCAGGAACCAGAGATTGCCGATCAGAAGACCGAGGCCTGCGGTCAGCAAGGTATAGCCGAGATAGGTTGGATTGCGGGTGAAGCGAAAGGGGCCGGAGGTCACGAGATGCGCGCTGCAGCGTTGGGTCAGAATGGTCGTACGGCGTTCCATCAGTGTCTTGACGGCCCAGACATTCAACGTCACCGCAAAGGCGGTCAAAAGCGCGCCGACCACCCATGAAATCAGCGCCCAGATGAAGGGCAAAGGCAGAGGATACAACCGCTGCAGAGACAGCGCCGCCATGATGGCGAGGCTATAGAGCAGCGGCGGCCACGGAAAACTCAGCGACTTCGAACGATAGGCATTCATAGAATAACCCTGTCATTGCGCTTCATCCGTGCATTGTATCGCGATTCGGCTTACGCGTTCATCGGTATCTGCTTTGATCGCCCCAGATTCCAATGGTTTGAAGAGATTTTGAGTCTGCAACTTGTCGAGCGTGCATTGGCAGAAGCTGCGGCACATGGCTTCGCTGCCCGATCGAGTACAAGAGGCCACGCATTGCCCCATATAGCCGGCGGTCGCGTCCTGCGGCGGAGCCGGAGCGACCAGCGACAGAAGATAGACGAGACCGAACAGCACCGGCTGATGGACCAGATAGAAGATCAGGCTGTGCCGACCGGCACGGGCAATGAGATTGCGGCCGGGACCGAATTTCGCCAACGACTTAAGCCAGCCAAGAGATGTCGCCAATTGCGCGGTGCCGAGGCCGAACAAGAATGGCGTCAGCCATGGGAAAAGCGGCACATAGTCGTTCGAGCGCTGGATGTTTTCCGAAAGCCCCACCCACCATAGCCAGGGCGCGTCGAAAAATGTCGAATGCAGCGATAGGGGTGCAATCATATTGTCGACGACAATGCCGGCGGTAAGCACTATCGCGACGAGAAGTGTGGCAAATGCCGGCAGACGCAGGAAGAGGAGCCCAATGAGGCTCGCGGCCGCAATGCTGTGGAGGATGCCGAAAAATATCCATTCGTCGCGCATGCCGATGAAGGTGACGAGAGAGATGGCAGCGGCCGCCGCGACGATCATGCCTAGTCGTCGCCAATAAGAGCGCCAGCGGATTTCCGGCGTATTGGCAAGCACGAGGCTGACCCCTGCCAGGAACAGGAAAGTGCTGGCGATGACGCGGGCGTAAAGCTTCAGCCAGCCTGTTTCCGCCGTGCCGGAATCGAGATAGCCGAAGAATTCGAAATCCCAGGTGCAGTGATAGCTTGCCATGGCCAAGAGCGCGACGCCGCGCGCCGTGTCCAGAATGCCGATGCGGGGCGTCTTTTGCGGTGCATCGGCACTCTCGGCGATAGCGACCATTGGCGGGTCCTTCCAGGCATGAACTCAGATCACGAGCGCCGCTTGAGACGACGCGGGCATGTCATGGCACATCGCTATCCATAATGGCCAGACGGGCATCGGAAAAAAACTGCCGGCGAACCAGCACGATGATGATGAACATGGTCGTGACCATGAAAACGTAAGGGCTCAGAAACCAGCCGAGATAGCCGATCGACAGGAAGATTGCCCTGAGGCCGGCGTTGAAATTGCGCGCCGCGATAATGTTCATACGCACCACCCGCTCGGCGGCTCTTTCCGCACCCGCGGGATCGAGAAGAGCGTCCTCGCGCATCGGCAGGGAACCGAAGAGAATGGTGCAATAGTTGAACAGGCGGTAAGCCCAGCCGAACTTGAAGAAGGCATAGCCGAAGAGGCAGGCAAGCCCGGCCACCTTGATTTCGAAGGCTGTGCGACCACCGTTGAGAATGAAGGGCATATCCGAAAAAAAGGCGTTGATCTTATCTGTGGCGCCAAGAAGCGCAAAGCAGCTGCCGATGGCGAAGATCGATGTGGAGGCAAAGAAGCCGGTTCCGTTCTGCAGGCCCGAGAGGATCTGCGTATCTATCATTTTCAGGTCGCGGCGCAGCGAGTTGTAGATCCATTCGCGCCGGCGCGCATTCATCGCCAGCGTCAGGCTTGTGCGATTGAAGAAGCTGGCGCTGCTGGTGATCCAGTTCAGCGCGACCCAGAGAAAGATGAAGAGGGCGAGGGCGACATAGTCGGCAGTCGTCATAAAGGGAGATTCTCCAGATCAATCCGGTGTGGACTGTAGCGCAGCGCGTGGCGCATGCAATGGCCTTCTGTTTGCTTCCCCGAATGCCTATATGTAATGTCGCTGCCATGAAATCCGATGTCGGCAAATCGCCGTGCAAGCTTGCCCCGATAGCGTAGCCTTGCCGGAAATCGATTTGCCTGGAGGCACCAAAGGTCCATGTTTCTCTCAGTTTTCGATGTGTTCAAGATCGGTGTGGGACCGTCCAGCTCGCACACGATGGGGCCTATGTCGGCCGCGAATCGCTTCCTTGATCTCGTTCTTTCGAACGAATGGCCACGCCCGTCTTCGAATGTGCATGTCGAGTCGATCAAGGTCAGCCTGCATGGCTCGCTCGCCCACACAGGCATTGGCCACGGCACGGGCAGGGCGGTTATTCTCGGCCTGATGGGCGAGAGGCCGGATAGCGTCGATCCCGACCATATGGATGCCATTATCGACGAAGTGGAGCGCAGCGGGCGCATCATGCCGCCGGGCCATCCGGCCTATCGGTTCCAGCCCAAGACCGACCTCATCTTCGACAAGAAAGTGCCGCTGCCCGGTCATGCCAACGGCATGAGCTTCTCCGCCTTGGATAAGGATGAGCGCTTGCTGGTCAAGCGCATTTATTATTCCGTCGGCGGCGGCTTCGTCGTTACCGATACCGAATTGGAGCAGATGAAGGCCGACCGGAAAAAGCCTGCCCCGGCCGGCGAGCGCGTTCCGTTCCCCTTTGCCAGCGCCAAGCAGATGCTCGAAATGTCCGAGCGTTCCGGCCTTTCGATTGCGCAGATGAAACGCGCCAATGAAGAGACACATATGAGCGGCGAGGAGCTGGATGCCGGCCTCGACCGCATATGGGCGGCCATGAGCAGCTGCATCGATCGCGGTCTCAAGGTCGATGGCATCATGCCAGGCGGACTGAAGGTGCGCCGGCGTGCGCGTGCCATCCATGATAAATTGCAGGAAGAGTGGCGCAGCAACCGCATCAATCCGCTGCTCGCCAACGACTGGCTCAGCGTCTACGCCATGGCGGTCAATGAAGAGAATGCGGCCGGCGGCCGCGTCGTGACGGCGCCGACCAATGGAGCGGCGGGCGTCATTCCGGCAACGATCCGTTATTATCAGCATTTCCATGAGGACTGGGATCAGGACGGTATTCGCAACTATCTTCTGACGGCTGCTGCCGTCGGCGGCATCATCAAGCACAATGCCTCGATCTCGGGCGCCGAAGTCGGCTGTCAGGGCGAGGTGGGCTCGGCGGCCGCGATGGCGGCTGCGGGACTTGCCGCAGTGATGGGGGCGACGCCGGAACAGATCGAAAATGCGGCTGAAATCGCGCTTGAACATCATCTTGGCATGACCTGCGACCCGATCGCCGGCCTGGTGCAGGTGCCGTGCATCGAGCGTAACGCGCTTGGTGCAGTCAAGGCGGTCACTGCCGCTTCGCTTGCGATCAAGGGCGACGGCCAGCATTTCGTGCCGCTAGACGCCTGCATCGAAACCATGCGCCAGACGGGTCACGACATGAGCGAGAAATACAAGGAAACCTCCACCGGTGGCCTGGCCGTCAATGTCGTGGAGTGTTGAGTGTGGACGCCTGATCTAAAAGCTTGACGCTGTCGGTCAAAAGGACTTCAACGGCATTATGGCTTTGCATCTCATTAAATTGTGCGTTGGCGCGGATTCGCTTGATGATCTGCGCGAATGGGTTTCCGAGCGGGCGATGAACGCCATTGCTGCTGGGCTTGAGCCGCATACAACCCACACGACGCGCATGGTGCCGAAACGGATAGACGAGCTGTTGGACGGCGGCTCGCTTTATTGGGTGATCAAGGGGCAGGTGCAGGCGCGGCAAAAATTGCTTGGCATCGAGACCTTTACCGACGCTGATGGTATTCAGCGCTGCCGACTTATTCTCGACCCGAGTGTTGTGGAGACGACAGGGCAGCCGAAGCGGCCATTTCAGGGCTGGCGGTACCTGCCGCAGGACGACGTGCCGCGCGATCTCGATAGTCTCGGCGCGGCAGCCGAATTGCCCGCCGATCTGCGGCGGGAACTTTCCGAACTCGGGTTGCTTTAACGCAGCCGCATCATGATCGGCGCGCGGCCGGTCGGGGCGGTGATGTGCAGATGAATATGGGCTTCCGGCTGCGAATAGCGCCAGGCGCGAGCGCCGTGGCAAAGTAGAACGCCGATCAAGTCTTTCGTCTTGTTGCGCGAGCGTGAGCGGCTGAGACCCAGGTCCGCCAGCCGCATCGCTGCCTCATGCAGCGGATGAAGAGCAAAGCCCTTCTGTTTCATCTTGCCCCCGCTATCGAGCGAGAAACCGGGAAAGTTCTCGTTCATTGCCATTTCAAAACCCCGTACACATTACAAACTCAGGGCCGGCCCGTTTGACAATCGGAACCGGAAGATCGGAGCCATAGAAGGCCCGACCAATTTCATATCATGCGGCGTGAAAACACCCGCCACATGCCTATTCCATACTCGCCCAGCACTTTACGCCGGCACGCTTGAGCGCCTTGCAGGCATTCACCGCTTCGCTCTGATCTTCAAAACCGCCAAAACGGGCGCGGTAACCGCCGTCGAAGGCGACGGCATAGGGTTTAGCCGAACGCAATGCCTTGCCGGCCTTGCTCTTCGCGGTATCAAGCAGGTCGGTCGCACCGTCCTTGCTGGAGGAAACGCCAATCTGAACGATCCAGCCGGTAGGCCCGCGCTCAGCTTTTTCAGCCTTTGCGACCTTTTCAGATTTCTCGGCTCGCTGCAGCTTGACGAGTTTCGTATCGCCCTTGGAGGTCGATGCGGTCGTTACGGTATCGATCTCATCCTCATCAGCATCGTTTGTAGATCCGGTGGAGGCTGTTTCGTCATAGGTGGGCCGCTTCGCGGGCTCCGCTTTTGTCGAAAGCAACGGATTGGAGGAGGAAGATTGCGGCGTTACTGCTGCGAAGGCCGCCGCACTGGAAGGGCCGGAATCGGCGACTTCGGTAGTTCCGTTATTCTTGATATTCGCGTGGCTGATATCCGCCATGCGCGCGCTGGCCGCCTTCACATTGGGGGATACGGCTGGCACCTGCGCGATCACATTGGAATCGATATGCTTTGTCGATGCCTTGGGCAGATAATCAGCGATCAGCTTGCGCATCTGATTGTCGCGAGCTGGCGTCGAAGCGCCGCCAAGGACGACGCCGACGATGGAGCGGCCATCGACTTTCACGGAAGTCGCGAGATTATAGCCGGCGGCACGCGTGTAACCGGTCTTGATGCCATCGACGCCGCGTACGGAGCCGACCAGACGATTGTGACCAAGGATCGTGCGATTGCCGAGCCGGAAGCTCGTTTCGGAGAAGAAGCCGTAATATTCCGGGAAATGCTCGCGCAAGGCGATGCCAAGGCGGGCCTGATCGCGCGCCGTCGTCATCTGCGCTGTGTTTGGCAGGCCGTTCGGGTTGCGATAGGTCGTGCGCGTCATGCCGAGCGCACGCGCCTTGTCGTTCATCATGCGGGCGAAGCCTTCCTCCGAACCGCCAAGCATCTCGCCAAGCGCCATTGCGGCATCGTTGGCAGACTTTGTGACGATGCCGAGGATCGCCTCGCGGACAGTCACGGAGCGGCCGGGGCCAATACCGAGCTTGGTCGGCGCCTGCGCTGCGGCGTTTTTTGAAAACACAACCGGGGTATCGAGGGTGATGCGGCCGGCTTCAAGCGCTTCGAAGGTCAGATAGACCGTCATCATCTTCGTCAGCGAGGCTGGATAGTGCAGCGTGTCGGCGTTTTCACTGTAGAGAACGTTACCGGTATTGGCATCGATGACGATGCCGGCATATTTCGGACCGGCCGCGCTTGCGTCAACGACAGTCACCGCGACTGTCGCCGTTGCAATCGAAAAACCAAGAAGCGCTCTCGCCAGAATCTTACCGGTTTGAGACGACGAAACGGAAAGAACGGATCTGGACACTAAATCACTCTCTGCTTGCATTTACATTCTCGATTATTCGGCCGACGCCTCCATGAACGGCCATTCCGTTCAACAGTAGAGGCTTAGCGTTACCAATCGGTTTATGATGAACAGTTGGTTTCATGTTTCTGCGCCATTTTAGCGGCCGCCCACAGCTGTCGCCGCAGGCGCGGCATTATCCACAAGGTGGATATTGACGAAGTTCAGGACGGCTGCATCCATCGCGCGCCAATCACCCAGCTGATTGCTGGAAAAACGGTAGAGAACGCTCAAATCCCTACCGACCTTGATGTCCCTTTGACAGTCGCCGCTGGTTGCCAGTGCGGGCGAGGAGGGCAGGAGGCAGCGCACGACATAATCGGTCTCACCGGGCCGCGGCGCCGTCAAAAGAATTTCGTCGTTATAGCCGGCATCCGCGCGAAGCCGATGTGCCGTCAGGCCGAAGGGCCCGCCATAGGCTGCCCCATCCATCAGTTGCGAATAGATCGGGCCGAGCCGGCCAGACATGTCGTGGGACATCGTGCTCTGGCTGATTTGCAGGAAGATCAATGAGGACGATTGCGAGATATCGTCGAAGCGCATGCGATCAGCTTCGGTGTAACCTTGCATCTGCGGCCAGGTCAGATAGAGATCGACGCGCTCGGCCGTACCGTCCGAACGCTCGCTTGGAAAGCGGATGGTGTTTGCAGCCAGACGCATTGTGTCGTCGCCGATCGTGACGGAGATGGGCTTGGTATCCGTCGTATGGCCTGCAAGCGAAATTTTCCCGCCAAGCCAGCGTCCACCAACGGATATGGCGACGGTCAGGGCTGCCAGAATGGCGACGCCTGCTGTGAGCCGATAGACAAAGCCGCTCGATATCAGCGGTCTTTCGTCGATCATTGCGGCGGATGACAGAGGAGGAGCCATACTCTTGCCTTCATTTCCTTCCGCTCCGGGTGCCGTCATCGACGACAAAGCCTCGCGGTGCCTGACTTTTTTGAGTCTCGTTGGAAATGATGATTGGCGCCACGATGGTTAATCGACGGTTAAATATGCATCGCAAGCCATGCTAATGATAGACTTAAATTCTCTGGATATTTTCAGACTTGGCTTTGGAGCCAGTTACAAAACGAAAAAGAGCCGTTCCCCGGGACAGTGGGAACGGCTCAGAGGCACCGGCCTGGACAGAAATCAGGGGACGAGACCGGGCCTCTGACTTTGACCATCGGCGCTAGGTCGCCGATGATCCTGTGTGAAGAACGCTTATTTCAAGCTGCCGACCGCGACGGCCCGGCCATCCTGGATCTTGACCCAGCGAGCGGGATGATCGGCGGACTGGCGCTTGAGGAAGGTATATTCGGTCTCGGACCAGAGGTTCACCTTGTTGCGCATGTTATCGAGAATGAAATCGCCACGATCCGTGCGTACCGTCAGCACGGCATGACCTTCGCCGTTTGGCTGCAGCACGACGGTCATGAGCAGATCGGAAGGTGAGAAGCCGGCATCGATGAGCTGCTTGCGCTTCAGAAGCGCAAAATCTTCGCAGTCGCCGGCGGTGGTCGGAATCGCCCACTTCTCCTCGACGCCGTAAAGTTCCATATCGGTCATCGGCTTGATGGTCGTGTTGACCGTGTAATTGATCTTCAGAATCGTCTTCCAGCTGTCCTGGTTCAGGATCATCGGGCCCGCGTCACCGCCGGAATAGGCGCATTCCCGTGGGTTTTCCTTGCAGAATTCATAGTGACCGATCGGAGGGGCGGCGTCGCCTGTTATCGTCATGTTGGCAGGTGCTGCCTGAGCAAGGCCGAAGAAGCCAAGAGTGGAAAGCGCCAAAGCGGCAAAGCCGCGAAGTACGATTTGGAAGTTCATGTCCCTGTCCCTGTTTTTATTGGGATCAGAATGACACGCGTGATTTTACCTGACGCAAAATTGCACAGTTAAATTAAGGGCTTAGTTGAATCAAATCTGGAGAAAATTCTCATAAAACACGCAGAAAACTTGATTCAAGTTCACGGCAAATTCGATTAAAATTTGAAGAGTTTTGGTATGAAGTGCAGCGAAGCGAGAGTTCGATATCCGGCTGTTTCAGAACGGTTTTCAACAATGAGAATCGTTAACGTCCGGACGCAGATTTGGGCAGCAACCGTGTTGTATTGATACAGAGCCCACCTCGCGATAGGCCTGCCGAGTGCTGGAAATGACAGCAAGAACCTCAATCTGTCCCATTTTGGGAAAGCCGGCTCAAAAAAATATTTTGATTTTTATTGCTTGAAATCGCCGCGAAGCCCGTCGGTTGCGCGGATGATCGCGGCAGCCATTTCCGCGACGGCCGGCGAGTGGGCAGCGTTGGCGACGACCACCAATTCCGCCTCTGGCCATGCTTGCGACAATTGCCAGGCGGTTACCAGCGGCGCCTCGAGATCCATCCGGCCCTGGATCATCGTGCAGGGGATTCCGGCGAGCCGATGGATGTCGCGCAGGATCTGCCACTCATCGAGCCAGGCCAGATGGTGGAAGTAGTGGGTGATGATCCGGGCACGGGCCGTCAGATAGCGAGGATCGGACCACCGAGACGGAAGGGTCTCGCGCGGATCGAGCAAGATCGAGGCGCCCTCCCATTCGTGCCAGTCTCTGGCAGCTCTCACGTGGATTGCGGGATCTGGGTCAAGCAGAAGGCGATAATAGGCAGCGACGAGATCACCATCACGATCCTCTTCGGGCACGGCAGCCCGAAAGCGTGCCCATTGCTCCGGAAAGAAACGACCGAGACCTTGGCAGAGCCAGTCGATTTCCGATTGTCTGGTCATGGTGATGCCGACGAGGAGCAAGTGTTCCACTCGCTGCGGATGGGTTTCGGCATAGGCGAGCGCAAGCGTGCAGCCCCAGGAATTGCCGAATACGATCCAGCTTTCAACGCCGAGGCGCGACCGCAATTGCTCGATATCGGCAATCGTGTGCCATGTCGTGTTGGCCGAGAGATCGACCACTGGTTCCGACGTATGCGGAAGGCTGCCACCGCAGCCGCGCTGGTCGAACTGAATGATCCGATAATAATGCGGGTCAAAATAACGTCGCGTTCCGGCGGAACTTCCTGACCCTGGACCGCCGTGCAGGATAAGAACGGGCCTGCCTTGGCGGTTGCCTGATTGCGTCCAATAGATCCGCTGGCCGTCACCGACCTCAAGCAGGCCCTCGTCAAAAGGAATTGTGTCCGGGTAAAGCATTTGCCGTCACGCGCTGAGGAGAAGACAGGCATCGCTGTTTCGCGACGCCGCGTGACAGGAGGATGACAATATCAGAGAAATTCGCGCAAGGTCTCGCGCGACTGCAGCGAAAGGAATTCGATCGCCACACCCTCCATGAAATGGCGGACGACGCGCCCACGCATATTGCCGAGGCGCACCGGCATTCCGATCGTGGGGCGTATCTCGACATCGACGGCTGCGCCCGAGAGCGAGAGGTCCATGATGCGGCATACATATTGCGTGCCGTCTTCGAGCGTGAGCTCGCTGCGGGTATTGCGCGGCGTCAGACGATCATGGCGGCGATCTTCCGGCAAGCCGAGTTCGTGCTTGTTGGCAAGCCAGGTCAATTGGGCGGCAAGCTTTTCGCGCTTCCGTTCGGTCGCATTGATCGACATGGTGAAACCGCGCCCATCGATGGCCACGACATTGCCCTCGACGCGGCCGAGGTGATCGATATAGGCGATGACGCGCTCGTCGGCGCGCGGACGTCCCAGGCAGGTGACATGAAGGTCACCCGGCGACATCTCTGTGACCAGGCACTCGAATTCCTCGTAGTTAGCCAGCATCAGGCGGCCCTGCATATTGATCGGAACCCGTTGAAAGGTCCGCTGATCATTGCGAACGGCATTGCCTGTCATTTGGTTGGGCCGCGTCGCATGGGCCGGCTGGAATGAGTGCATGAAGCGTCTTGAACCCTATTGCGTCTCTTCCAACTATTAGCCGCAACTCCTTAAAGTAAGGTTGTCTTTCCCAAGGCTTGACTTAGAGATGATCATCGATTTTGTTCCGAGCTGGGTCAATTCCGGTTCTCTCGCGCTCATTTTTTGCTTGAATTAACTTTCGGCGCATCCATTCGCCCAGGCTGCTTCTCTGATGCGGCAGAAGATCTGTCGGATCGGGATGGGGCGGCGTATCCACGAGCCGGACAGGGCGGTCGCGAAGCAAGCGGCTGCGATCCAGCGCCAGAAATTCCAGGCGCTCGTTGCCGAGCCATGTCGCGTAAACGGTAGGCGTCAGACAGCCGAGCAGTCTGTCGCAAGTGTCGCTCGATGTGCGAACCGGCAGCAATATCAGTTCGAAGGTCATGCTGCGGCCGCTGATGCAATAGCCCGTCGCATGGATCGATGCGGGAACGACGTGCCTCATCACGCCGGCGGCGATGCGCATCGGATCGTCCTGCTGGCTGCCAGCCCAGAGCGCTGCGAAATGCTCGCCGCGGAGTTCGCGTCCCATGAGGTTGCAGATCGCCGTGCCGGCCAGGCGGAAGCGTGGATTGTCGTCGGCCGTATTTTCCAGGATGAACAGTTCGGGAAGAATATGGCCGATCGCCGATGGTTGTATCAAATTGCGCAAGGGGGCATCCGCGTTGCCGCGTATGTGCTCCCAATAGGTAAATATATCGATGCTCGTCTTCTGGCGCATAATGCGTCCGTGTCCCATTTCATTTCAAATACAAAGGCATTCATTGCCTTCGACTCCGACGTTGCGAATTCCATGCCAGAACCGGGCCATTAGGGTTAACAAGGAGTTTTAGTTGCTCTGCCGGATGGTGGGTGTAAGGCTTTGTTCATCACTTCACGAAGTGACCTTCAGCACGAATTTCCCGGCAGCCGGACGGGCCATCGAGGTCCAATCCGGAGAGGAGCATCCCGGCACGCCGCCCCATATTGCGGGCGGCTTTTTTTTTGATTTTTGCTACGGTATGTGTCGATGACTTCCGGAGCCTTTCCGCTTTTCGTCGAATCGCGAAAACGCTCCATCCCTTTTGTTTTACGCAATTCCGGACGGACTTTTCCTGGAATTGCTCTATCGATAAGCCGAGCAAGACATGGACGATGAACAGCTGCCGCGCCCAGAGCCGGAAAATCCGCGGCCGCAGCAGCATGTGCCGGCCTTCAACCTGCCTCCCGCGATTTTGGCGAGCCTTGCTGTTCTGATCGTCATTTTTGCGGTCATGAACCTTCCTTGGTGGTCGGACGATACGCTGAACTGGATTTATTTCGCCTTCAGCTTCATCCCGGCCCGCTATGTTTTTCCCTTGTCGCAGCAGGGGCTGGAATGGCTTTGGACGCCGGTCACCTACTCGCTGCTGCATGGCGGGATCGAGCATATCGTCTTCAACAGCCTTTGGCTGATGGTCTTTGCAGCACCCGTGGCGCGACGCATCGGTGCACTGCGCTATGTGATTTTCTGGATTTTCTCGTCCGCGGCCTCCGCCTTCCTGCATGCGGCGCTCTATTGGGGAGACCAGACGCTTTTGATCGGGGCATCGGGCGTGGTCTCGGCGTTGATGGGGGCGGCTTGCCGCTTTGCGTTTCCGGTCATGGACGGTCGCAGAGTTTCCATGCGGCAGGCGCATCTCAACCCGCGTCTCAGCATTTTCCAGTCGCTTCGAAGCCGCACCGTCGTCGCCTATATCGTCATGTGGGTCGCCGGTAATGCACTCGTCGCTTTCGGCATCAACCTTGCCGGCGACAGCTCGCAGCCGGTGGCCTGGGATGCTCATATCGGTGGTTTCCTGTTCGGATTCCTGCTTTTCGCACCCTTCGACCGGCAGCCGCCCGTGGAAGCTCAGGAAGCTTTACCACCCGATGAATGAGCTGTTGCTTTCTTACTGACACTGGCGCACCATTACTATCCGTCGGTCGTGGGATGAGGAGATCGACCGACCGACGGGCAAGGCGCCGGTTTGAGCTCCGGGGGTAATTTCGGAACATATCGGACGCTTCAGGTGTTCATCATGCTTTCGAGATGGGAGGATCGAATGTCAGTTTCCGTAAAGGCCATACTTGAAGCCAAGGGCCGTGACGTCGTGACGACGGGCGGCAATACGACCGTTGCCGAGGCCGCGAAAATTCTCAACGAGAATCGCATCGGCGCCATCGTGGTCGTCGGACCGGGCGGCAAGATTTCCGGCATCTTCACAGAGCGGGATGTGGTTAATGCCGTTGCCAAGCAGGGGCAGGAATGCCTCGACAAACCGATTGCATCGATGATGACGGCCAAGGTGCACCGCTGCAAGGAAGATACGACCACCGACGAGTTGATGGAACTGATGACGATGCGCCGCTTCCGCCACGTTCCCGTCGAGGAGAAGGGCAAGCTTTCCGGCATCATCTCCATCGGCGACGTCGTCAAATGGCGCATCCGCGAGATCGAACTCGAGGCCGAGCAGATCAAGGCCTATATCGCCGGATAAGAAGCGGTTCGGCGTCGCCGCGGCAATCGGCGCGGTGGGTCGCTTGCAGCAAGCAACGGCCTGAACTCCAAGCAAAGCGCCGATTGTGCAGGGTTAGCGGAGCCTCCCCTCGGTTGAGGGATTTACTGAGCTGCCGGTTTATCACAGCTCAACGCGCGTAGGCCTCCTGCATGCGCCGGATCTCGGTCAATCTTGCGGATGTTTCCTCGTAGCCACGTTCTATTGCTTCGCCAGCACGATGAAATTCCGAAAGGCCGATATCGCTGAGGCGCGGATGCAGCGCCAGATCGGGCGGATCGCCGGCGAGGCGCGCACGCGCAATTCGATCCTGTATTATGTTGAAAGCCTGCACCATGACACCCGTCATGCCGAGTTTCATGGCGGGCGCATCTTCGCGACGCAGCAGATCGCCGTTGGGCGAGCCGACATTGTGCTTGACCACCGCGGACCGGCCATAGAGATCGTAGTGCAGGTTTACCGCAACCACCAATGGCTGCTCATAAGTTCGGCAGACGGAAACCGGCACCGGATTGACCAGGGCGCCATCGACCAGCGTACGGCCGTTGGAGCGCACCGGCTCGAAGATGCCGGGCAGGGCATAGGATGCCCTGAGTGCAGTGATGAGAGAGCCATTGGCAATCCAGACTTCATGGCCTGTGTTCAGCTCCGACGCGACGGCGACGAAGGGACGGTCGAGATCTTCGATGGAAAATCCTTCCAGATGTTCCTGCATGCGCTTGGTGAGCCGCATGCCGCCGAACAATCCGCTTCCGCCGATGGTGAGGTCGAGCAGGCTGGCGATGCGCCGCATGGTCAGCGAACGCGCGAACGCCTCGAGTTCGTCAAGCTTGCCCGCGAGATAGCAGCCACCGACGAGGGCGCCGATCGACGTGCCGGCTATCATGCCGACTGCGATGCCGGCTTCATCGAGCGCGCGCAAAACACCGATATGCGCCCAGCCGCGCGCAGCGCCACCGCCAAGCGCCAAGGCAATCTTCACTTTCTTAGGAGGAGCAGGAGGGAGAAGCGGGGTAGACGTATCCTGCGTAAGGCCTGAACCGGTCGAGCTCTGTGCGCCGATGTGACGATTCAACCCCCAATTCAGCATTTTTCGCCTCCTCCGAGGCTCCGTGTGCCTCGGCTAAAATACTGTCCCTTTTTCGTTTCCAAATCGTATACTGGTTGTGGCTTGTTGAAACAACCATCACCGATAGGTCTACTGCTTGTAGACTTCTTCCGGATTGAAATGCAGGTGATCGTCGACCACATTCAGCACCGGCTTCCCATCTTCGAGTTCGACCGTTCGGTAGAAGCAGGAACGGCGGCCAGTATGGCACGTCGCATCATGTCCGGCGACCTCCACTTTCAGCCAGATTGCATCCTGATCGCAATCCGTTCGGATTTCCTTCACCGTCTGAAGGTTTCCGGAGGTTTCGCCCTTTTTCCAGATCTTGCCGCGTGAGCGGCTGAAATAGTGCGCCGTGCCGGTCTTGATCGTCAGCTCGAGCGCCTCGGCGTTCATATGCGCGACCATCAGTAACTCGCCGTCATGAGCATCCGTCACGATCGCGGTGATCAGGCCGCGATCGTCGAAACGGGGCGTGAAATCGCCTGCATCCTCCAACTCGGATTTATCTTCGGAAGGAGCATTGAAAATCAGGTTCATTTCCGGCTCTTTCGTTGAAGCCCGGTCAGCGACCCCGGACCAAGGACATGAAACGGGCCTGCTCGGCCGGATCGGCCTTGAAGGCACCCGTGAAGGTCATCGTCAGCGTCGAGGAGCCCTGCTTCTTTATGCCGCGCATAGACATGCACATATGTTCGGCGTCGATCATCACGGCGACGCCGCGCGGACGCAGGGACTCGTCGATCGCATTGGCGATCTGGGCAGTCATAGCTTCCTGCGTCTGCAGGCGGCGGGCAAAAATATCGACGACACGGGCGATTTTCGACAGGCCAAGGACACGACCGCTCGGCAGATAGGCGACATGCGCCTTGCCGATGATCGGCACCATGTGATGTTCGCAATGCGAGTAGAACGGGACGTCCCGCTCAAGAACGATGTCGTCGTAGCCTGAGACCTCTTCGAAAGTGCGGCCGAGCACATCCTCGGGATTCAGCTCGTAGCCGCCGAAGAGCTCGCGATAGGCCTTGGCAACGCGCGCAGGCGTATCGAGCAGGCCTTCGCGACGCGGATCATCGCCGGCCCAGCGAAGGAGGACGCGGATTGCGTCTTCAGCTTCCTGCTGCGACGGGCGTTCAGAATCAGTGACTTGCGGAAAGTTCTTTACAATGGCGTCCATTACCTGTGGTTCTCCTGATCCGCTGTGCGGATGTCATCTTGTCGGACTCGCCACTGGCATTCCCCGAGGTACGGAGATTTTGTACCTTTGGCGGGCTCCGGGGCGTTCTGGCTGGCGGACAAGCCTGCCGTCCTGCACGGTTTCCCATCAAACTTACAGAAGACCATTGCATTTCGATGGTCTTCGAACGACATACATATAGTATGGCATTGTCCCTGTGAAAGTGTCCTAAACGGACACGCTGTGTTTTTTGTTACGAAACACTAGAGCCGGATGATTTTAGGTCTGCTCGATCTAAAATTTGAATCCGCTCTAGATCAAATAAATAGAGCATGATGTCATCCGAAAACCGCCTACACTTTTCGGCATCATGCTCTAGCGGGTGCATCGGAGCAAAATCTGTGATGGACGACATCTACAACAGCAAAATCCTAGAGTTTGCCGGCAATATCGGCCGCATCGGCAGTCTTCCTGACGCCGATGCCAGTGCCCAGGCCCATTCCAGACTGTGCGGTTCTCGCGTAAAAATCTGGCTGAAAATGGACGGCGATGTGGTGACCGATTTTGCCCATGACGTCAAGGCCTGTGCACTCGGCCAAGCGTCATCCTCGATCATGGCGCTTCATGTCGTCGGCGCCACCGCCGATGAGGTGCGCAAGGCTCGCGAGGACATGCTCGCCATGCTCAAGGCCGACGGCGAGGGGCCTGACGGCCGCTTCGAGGACATGCGCTATCTGAAGCCGGTCAGGGATTACAAGGCGCGTCACGCTTCGACCATGCTGACATTCGATGCCGTTGTCGACGCGATCGGGCAGATCGAGGAGGCGCGGACGGGCGGCATCGCCAAGACTGCAGAAGCTGTTTGACCGAGGCTTGGTGCGATGTGCCAATTCTGTCTTATGCAGGACGACGATGAAGATGAGGGTGGTGCAGCTCCTCCGAGGTCCGCGCGACGTCATGCGTCACCATCCGGCGACAAGCTGGTCAAATCGCGCAATTATTCCGGCCCCTTTCGCAAGACGCCCGACCGGCTTTTCGGAATGGGCCTCATTCGCCTCTATCAGCTGACGCTTTCCGGCTTCATCGGCAATTCCTGCCGCCATATCCCGACCTGCTCGGAATATGGCTATGAGGCCGTTGCCCGCCACGGACTTTGGGCTGGCGGCTGGATGACGTTGTTTCGCGTGGCGCGCTGCGGGCCGGGAGGCACAAGCGGGCTCGATCCGGTGCCCGGCGAACTGGAGCGCCGCTATCATTGGTGGACGCCCTGGCGCTATTTCCGCCTTGGGCGAAAGGCTGCCTGACCCGCATGGCGGTCTATGTCGCACTGCTCTACAGCATTGGCCTCGACCCGGGCCGCAGAGTTGTTATGGCCGATCTCAAGGCCATGGCGGAGAGTTTGGGCTTTCGCAATGCCCGAACGCTTGTCTCGACCGGCAATCTCGTTTTCGAAGCCGAGCCGCAGCCGATTGCGTCGATCGAGGCACAACTCGAAGCGGGTTTCGCCGCGGCTTTCGGCAAGCATGTCGATATCATCGCGCGTGATGCCGACGCATGGCTGAAGCTTGCCGAGGGCAATCCTTTCCTCGACGGGATCGCTAGCGAGGTCATCGTCCGGGTGATGCGCCAGCCGCTCGAACCGGACGTTCTTGATATGCTCGCGAGATACAAGCGAGATGAGCGCATGGCCGTTGTCAACGGCGATCTCTGGATTGATTTCGGCCTCAAAGCCAGCGAGACGAAAATGCTACTGGCTTTGACGACAAAGCGGCTCGGCATCGGAACGATGCGAAACTGGAACACCGTGCGCGGTTTAGCCGAGATGATCCGGGCCTAGCGCCGCTTTTCCTTTACTAGAATACGAAATACCGCTATCAGGCGCGCGGACTTAAGTACGCATTTACTTAAGTCCGTATCTTTCGAAACCACCCGCATTCGTTGGCGGGACTGGACAAGGAGAATATCGATGTCCCAATCCGTTTCCCTGACATTTCCCGATGATTCCGTGCGCAGCTTCGCTGCCGGCACGACCGGGCGCGATGTCGCCGAATCCATTTCCAAGTCGCTGGCCAAAAAGGCTGTCGCAATCGCTATCGACGGCACCGTGCGCGACCTTTCCGATCCGGTGACCGACGGCAGGATCGAGATCATTACCCGCTCGGACGACCGCGCGCTGGAACTGATCCGCCATGACACTGCTCACGTTCTCGCCGAAGCCGTACAGGAGCTTTGGCCGGGAACGCAGGTGACGATCGGTCCGGTCATCGAAAACGGCTTCTATTACGATTTCGCCAAGAACGAGCCTTTCACGCCCGATGACCTCCCGGTCATCGAGAAGCGGATGCGCGAGATCATTCTGCGCAACAAGCCGTTCACCAAGGAAATCTGGTCGCGCGAAAAGGCGAGGGAAGTTTTCGCCGCCAAGGGCGAGCGCTACAAGGTGGAGCTGGTCGATGCGATCCCGGAAGGTCAGGATCTGAAGATCTATTACCAGGGCGATTGGTTCGACCTCTGCCGTGGTCCGCACATGGCCTCGACTGGCCAGATCGGCAACGCCTTCAAGCTGATGAAGGTCGCCGGCGCTTATTGGCGTGGGGACAGCAACAATCCGATGCTGACCCGCATTTACGGGACGGCATTCGCGGAACAAGCCGATCTCGATAACTATCTGCACATTCTTGCCGAAGCCGAAAAGCGCGATCATCGCCGTCTCGGCCGCGAAATGGACCTGTTCCATTTCCAGGAAGAAGGCCCCGGCGTCGTCTTCTGGCACGGCAAGGGCTGGCGCATGTTCCAGACGCTGGTGTCCTATATGCGCCGGCGGCTGCAGGGCGACTATCAGGAAGTCAACGCGCCGCAGGTACTCGACAAGTCGCTCTGGGAGACCTCGGGTCACTGGGGCTGGTACCGTGACAACATGTTCAAAGTGACAGTTGCCGGTGACGATACCGACGACGATCGCGTCTTCGCCCTGAAGCCTATGAACTGCCCAGGCCATATCCAGATCTTCAAGCATGGCTTGAAGTCCTACCGCGAACTGCCCATCCGTCTTGCGGAATTCGGCGCCGTCCATCGCTACGAGCCCTCGGGCGCGCTGCATGGTCTGATGCGCGTGCGCGGCTTCACGCAGGACGATGCGCACATCTTCTGCACCGATGAGCAGATGGCGGCCGAGTGCCTGAAGATCAATGATCTCATCCTGTCAGTCTATGAGGACTTCGGCTTCAAGGAGATCGTCGTCAAGCTCTCGACCCGCCCTGACAAGCGCGTCGGTTCGGACGAGCTCTGGGATCGCGCCGAAAGCGTGATGATGGACGTGCTGAAGACGATCGAGGCGCAGTCCGAAGGGCGCATCAAGACCGGCATTCTGCCGGGCGAGGGTGCTTTCTACGGTCCGAAGTTCGAATATACACTCAAGGACGCCATCGGCCGTGAATGGCAGTGCGGCACGACGCAGGTCGATTTCAACCTGCCGGAGCGCTTCGGCGCCTTCTACATCGACCAGCATTCCGAAAAGACGCAGCCGGTGATGATCCACCGCGCCATCTGCGGCTCGATGGAACGCTTCCTCGGCATCTTGATCGAGAACTTCGCCGGCCATATGCCACTCTGGGTCTCGCCGCTGCAGGTCGTCGTCGCGACGATCACCTCGGAAGCCGATGCCTACGGCGAAGAAGTTGCCGAAGCGCTGCGCGATGCCGGCCTCGATGTCGAGACCGACTTCCGCAACGAGAAGATCAACTACAAGATCCGCGAGCATTCGGTGACAAAGGTTCCGGTGATCATCGTCTGCGGCAAGAAGGAAGCCGAAGAACGTTCGGTCAATATCCGCCGCCTCGGCAGCCAGTCGCAAACGTCAATGTCGCTCGACGAGGCGATCGCCTCGCTTGCTCTCGAAGCAACGCCGCCGGACATTCTGCGCAAGCGCGAAGCACGACGCGTCAAGGCCGCCTGACGGCCGATCGATATCTGGCGGCACCTTCAGGGTGCCGTCAGAGAACTGACATACAGCTTTCATATAGTTGATGAATCAACGCGTTGCTGTGGCTGCAGCATGTGACGCAACTGAGACCATAGGAGCGGGGCAGCCCCGTCGCGCACTTGGAATTCAAAGAATTATCCTACGCCAATGAACGGGATACGCGGATCAAGCGCTGGTTCATCCGCTCCATCGAAGGTCTTTCCGGCCGGGACCGTTACGCCCGGCTCTACGATATCTGGCGCACCGATATCGTCGGCAAGAGCGAGCGGGTTTTCGGCAAGATGCTCGATCTCATCGACGTGCGCCTGCTCATCAAGGGCGAGTGGCCGCCAAACCAGATCCCCGAGGCGCCGATCGTCATCGTCGCCAATCACCCCTACGGCATCGGCGACGGGATCGCGGTGCTGGCGCTTGCCGAGCAACTGGGGCGCCCCTTCAAGGTCCTGATCAACAATGAATTGTTGAAAGTACCGGAAATGAGCGATTATTCGCTGCCGGTTTCCTTCGAGGAAACCAAAGAAGCGATGGCAATCAACATGAAGACCCGGCATGAGGCCGTTCGCCTGCTGAAGGAAGGCACGACGATCATCGTCTTTCCAGCCGGAGGCGTCGCAACCGCCAAGAAGGGTTTCGGCCGGGCAGAAGATCTTCCCTGGAAAATATTCCCGGCAAAACTCATTCAGGCGGCGCGCGCCAGCGTCATCCCCATCTATTTCGAGGGGCAGAACGGCCGGCTGTTCCATTTGGCGAGTCGGATCTCGATGACCCTGCGCATCTCGCTGCTGATCCGCGAATTCCGGCGTCTCTCGGGCAGCACCATAACGGCACATATCGGTGCTCCCAGGAGCTGGGAGGCGCTCAGCGAGGGCAGCGATCGCAAGGATCTGCTGACGAAGCTCTATGGCGCAGTCTTCTCCATGGCTCCGCCGAGAAAGGTGCTGCGGCGCAGGGCAGGATGAGCGAAAAGGGTTTCGAGCTCCTCATCACCGAACGGTGACTGCATTGATAGCACCAGCCGACGATTAAACGCGAGTCTCGGTTGTCAATCCATGCTATCGCCGTCGTCGCCGCCAGCGGCCGGCGCCAGTTGTTCATAGGTGGGCAGCGGCTGCTGGTTGGTCGTGGCCGGAGGAGTCTGGCTCTGGCGCATTGGCGGCATCTGGATCGGCAGCTGTCGGGCCGACTGTTCGGTATCGGCATCCTGCGGCTGCTGCTGTTTCATCAGCACTTCCACATCCGTATTCATGCCGGCGGCGACCGTGAAATCGCGCTGGTAGATCTTGTCCTTGTTGCGGGCGACGGCCGTGTAGCGGCCTTCCGCAAGCACCATGGTCGGAAAGGCGCTGACGCTCTCCCCGACGATATCGCCCGCAGCCGTCAGGATCGACCAGGCGGTATCGGCGATCGCCTCGCCGCCGGCATCCGAAACCAGCTTGAACGTGATCTTTGCCGCCCTGTGCTGAATGGTCGCTTCCGTCACCTTGCCGGCTTCCACCTGGATATCGGCCCGGATGACGGCATTGACCTCGCCGTATTCGGAAACGACGTGATAGGTGCCGGCGCTAAGGCCGACCAGCGTGTTCGGCTTGACGTCGTCCATGACAAGACCGCGCTCGCCGTCCTCCTTGGTTTCGCTCGAATAGATCGAGAAGCTCAGCTCGTTCGGAGGGATGCGGACATCGGGCCCGGATACGGCGTTCAGGACCATGCCGCCGGCATCGAGAACCATCGTCTGCTTCTGGGTGTCGCCGCTTTCAGGCACGCTCAGCCGCTTGGTGACGCCGGCGCGGCCGAAAGAGACATTGACGAAATAATCGCCGGGCAGAAGATGGAAGGAGGCAGAGCCTCCGCGCGAGCTGGCGACCAGCGGCAGTTTGCCGTCAGCGCCCGCAACCGGGCTGAAGACATACCAGGCAAGACCCTGCTGCTGTGGGCCGCTCTGGGGCGTGAGCTTGGCTTCGAGGGAAACGTCGCGCAATGTCCGCGCGGCCGAATTCTCACCACTCGGTGCCACGAAGGCGTTGAGCTTCGGCATCTTGACGCTGCCGTCGAGCTGCTTGAATTCCTTGAAGGCATCCTGTGCCGACACGGCAGTGCTCAGGCTCGCAAGCATTGCGAAAGCCGCGCTCAATCGGCGAGCGGATGAAATGCCTGACATGGATACCAACCGATTGACTTCCGATAAAACACACGCCACTTCAAAACCAATGCGGTGGCAAATTCAAGACCTCATCATACCACAAGCCAAAATGAAGGCAGTTCCTCAATGAAAACCGATATCAAGCTGGTCGACTATCTCGCGGTGCGCCGATCCATCCCTGCGTTCCAGATGTCGGAACCGGGACCTGGCAAGGCCGAAATCGAGGAGATTCTCCGACTGGCCTCGCGTGTGCCGGATCATGGCAAGCTCGCGCCCTGGCGCTTCATCGTCTATCGCGGCGGTGAGCGTGCCCGTATCGGTGAAGAGCTGCTGAAACTAGCGCTGGAAGCCAAGCCTGACCTGTCGGAGGAAATGATCCAGGTCGAGCGGACCCGCTTCACCCGAGCGCCCGTCGTGATTGCAGTCGTCAGCAAGGCGGCGCCGCATTTCAAGATTCCGGAGTGGGAGCAGCTGATGTCGGCAGGCGCGCTTTGCATGAACCTGTTGATCGCGGCCAATGCGCATGGCTGGGTCTCCAACTGGCTGACCGAATGGTTCGCCTTCGACGAGCGCGCTTATCCGCTGCTCGGCGTCCAGCCGGGCGAGAAGATTGCCGGCTTCATCCATATCGGTTCGACAAGCTTTCCGCCGGTCGAACGCCCACGCCCGGAATTATCGGAAACGGTGACCTGGATCGGCGGTGAGGACGCGTAATGTTCTATACGACAGACACCAATCGCCACGGTCTGGCGCATGATCCGTTCAAGGCAATCGTTGCGCCGCGGCCGATCGGCTGGATCGGCAGCAAGGGCAGGGACGGTTCGCTGAACCTCTCGCCCTATTCCTTTTTCAATGCCGTCAGCGATCGGCCAAAGCTGGTGATGTTCTCTTCCGCCGGTCGAAAGGACAGCGTACGCAATGTCGAGGAAACCGGCGTCTTTACCGCCAATCTCGTCAGCCGCCATATTGTTGAGAAGATGAACCATTCATCGATTGCCGTTCCCTATGGCATTAACGAATTCGAGCTCGCCGGACTGACGGCGAAGCCGGGCGAGCTGGTCGACGCGCCTTATGTCGCCGAGGCCTTTGCCGTGCTCGAATGCCGGGTGACCGAAATTCTGCAGCCCAAGGGTCTCGATGGTGAGGCGTCGGAAAACATCATGGTGATCGGCCAGGTCGTCGGCATCCGTATCGACGAGACGATCATTCGCGACGGCAGGCTGGACATGGCGCTGGCACGTCCCGTCGCGCGCATGGGCTACATGGATTATAGCGAGAGCAGCGACGTCTTCGAAATGATCAGGCCAAAGGCGCCCTGAGGAACGTCCCTCGTGCCGATAGGCGAAAGGTTAATGAGCAGGGTAAACGTCCCGTAAACCTTTGCCCGATAACGTGAAGCATATGAATTTGCGGGGCAAGAATCGCCTCGTCGATATCGGGGCGTTACGTGATCATAGAAGCATTCCTTCGCTGGGCTGAAACCGCCAAGGCAGAAAGCAGGACCCGGGCGGCCAATGCACTCGGCAGGGCCTATCTGCACTCGGAGATGCCGAAGGACGAGCGCGCAGCCGCCGAGATGGCCATGACCTATCTGCTCGACGATCCGTCTCCCCGCGTGCGGCTGGCGCTTGCTGAAGCCGTTGCCCATTCGGCCAGCGCGCCACGCAATGTCATTCTGTCCCTTGCCCAGGATCAGCCTGAAATTGCAGGGCAAATCATCCTGTTTTCGCCCGTGTTCACCGATGCCGATCTCGTCGATCTCGCACTACATGGCAGCGATGTGGCACGGGTTCTCATTGCCTCCCGCGGGCAGGTATCGCGTGCAGTCTGCGCCGCTCTTGCCGAGATCGGCGGAGAGACAGAAATTCTGTGTCTGTTGGAAAATGACGGTGCGTTGATTTCACAGGCTTCGCTCAAACGTATCGCGGAGCGCATGGGTGATTGCGCCGAGATACGTGGGCTGCTTCTTTCCCGCGATATGCTATCTTCCGATATCAGGCACCTGCTGATGCGTCAGGTCAGCGACGCGCTTTCGGAATCGGCGCTCGTCCAGAGTTTTGTCGGCAGCTCCAGGCTGCTGCAGGTAACGCGTGAAGCAACCGAATCCGCAACTGTCACGATCGCAGGAACGGCGCAGCACGAGCAATTGCCTGATTTGGTCGAGCATCTCAGGCAGAGCGGCTGGCTGACGCCGGCATTCCTGATGCATGCGCTGTGCTCCGGCAAGGTCGATTTCTTCGCTTGCGCGATCACCATCCTTTCCGGCTGCGACGAACGGCGCGTGCGCTCCATCATCTCGAGGGGTCGCGTCTACGCCATTCGGGCGCTCTACGAAAGCGCCGGACTGCCCCGAGATATCAGCACCATCTTCGTCGAGGCGACGATGATATGGCGTGAATCCTCCCGCAAGAACGGCAGTGCGATGCTGGAAGATGTTTCTTCGCGCCTGCTGCGCAAGTTCCGCTTAGCGGAGCCAGCTCCCGCCGCTGCGGTACAGCTCCTCGACATGGTGGAGAAGCTTGCGAATGCCGAACGGCGGCAGGCAGCACGGAGTTTCGCCGCGCTGGCGACACTAGCCGCTGCGTGATATTCAGCAGGCGTTCTAAAGCGCGGCTCGATCTTTCAGATTCGCTTCCCACGCTTTAGGTCTTTGATTTTGCGCCGCTGCACACTTTTGCGCGACATGCTCTAGGTTCCGAGGTTTATCTTGTCATTGACGATTGCTATCGAACCCCCGCATCAGGAAGGCGTCATTCGCCTTCTCGACATGTCCAGCGCCTATGCGGAATCGCTCTATCCGGCGGAAAGCAACCATATGCTTGATCTGTCTTCGCTGGAGAAGGCTGAGGTGACCTTCTGGGTTGCCAGAGTGGAGGAGATGATCGTCGGATGTTGCGCGCTGGTGGAGGCCGGCGACGGCACGGCGGAGATCAAGCGCATGTTCGTCGATCCGGCTGCAAGGGGCCAAAGCGTCGCACGCAGGCTCATGGAAACGCTCGAAGCGGCGGCGCTCGAAAAGGGCCTGTCCGCGGTGCGGCTGGAAACCGGCATATATCAGCCGGAGGCGATCGGCCTCTACCGGAAATTCGGCTATCGCGAAATTCCGGCTTTCGGCAGCTATCAGCCGGATCCGTTGAGCCTCTTCATGGAAAAACGGTTGGAACAAACGAGCTGAGCAATCAGCCCTCGGCAGCGTCCCGAACACGCAGTTGCAGTTCGGGTTCCTGCGCCTGCTGTTCCTCGGTCAATTCGGCCTCGCGAATCCATTCGCGCCAGATGGCAACGATGATCGCCATCAGGACCGGGCCGATGAAGAGCCCGAGAAATCCCATGGTCTTCACGCCGCCCACTAGGCCGAAAAAGGTGGGGAGGAAGGGCAGCTTGATCGGACCGCCGACAAGCTTGGGACGAAGCGTCTTATCGACAATGAAAAGTTCGATCGTGCCCCAGAGGAAGAGGGCGATACCCGCCCAAAGCGAGCCGCTGGCGACGAGGTAGATCGACACAAGCGACATCGAGAGCGGTGCGCCGCCCGGCACGAGAGCCATGACGCCGGTGAGAACGCCGAGCGTGATGGCCGATGGAGCTCCGGCAATCCAATAAGCCACACCGAGAACGATGCCTTCACCGATGGCGATCAGTGTCATGCCCATGACGGTGGAACTGATCGTCGCCGGTACGACCCGCGAAATCCGCTCCCAGCGATTGGGAAGGATACGTTCGCCGAGCAGATCGACTTGACGAACGAAGGTCGAGCCGTCGCGATAGATGAAAAACAGCGCGATCAGCATGAAGAGCAGGGTCAGCACGACATGGAATGCACCACCACCGGCTGCAAGCACTGCTCTGTAGATATTGCCAATATGGGCACCGCTTACCAGCTGCGCCAACTCGCCGAGCGAGCCTGGGCTGCCGACATATTGCGTCCATTGCTCGCCGAGCCAGGAGCCGACGACCGGCAAAGCGAGAATCCATTGCGGCGGCGGCGCACCCTCGCGGTTCACATGGATCGCCCAGCTGAACCACTCGCGCACCTCACCAGCCATATAGATGGCGGATAGGACGATGGGCAGAACAAGGAAGGTGACGATGAATGCGATGGCGATGGTGGCGGCGAGTGTCGTATTGCCGCCGGTACGGCGCACGATATCGCTATAAAGCGGCCAAGTGGCGAAGCCGATCACCGCTGCGGCCAGAACCGGAACGAGAAAGCCGTAAAAGAAATAGATGCCGGCAATCGCAATCAAAATCAGCAGCCAGCGCGCCGCGGAAATGGATGGGATCAAAGGCATGCGCGCATGCGCGCTCGGCCCCAGCCACCGGTGTTCCTTTGGCTTATGACGTTCAAATACACCCACCGGTCTTACTTCGCCCCTCTTTACTAGATCATCCGGTTATGGGGTATGATCTAGGCCGTTTCAAGAGCAACGGCTTCACGCTTCTTATTCAGTCGTCATGACAATAGCACGACTGGCCTGCGCGTCGCGATGAAGTTAGCAAGAGGTGGCGAAGCATCTTGACGCAAAAGACTAAGTTTTCTGCGTCAGATATCCAGGTCTTCGGCAAAGGCAGCGCGCTCCTGAATGAAGCGGAAGCGAGCATCGGCCTTGGTACCCATCAGGTTATCGACGGCATCGCGGGTTCCCTCGAAATCGATTTCGTCGATCTCGACGCGCAGCAGCGTGCGCTTGGCCGGGTCCATCGTGGTTTCCTTGAGCTGGGCCGGCAACATTTCGCCCAGACCTTTGAAACGGCTGATCTCGACCTTGCCTTTGCCCTTGAATTCCGTTGCCATCAACTCCTGCCGGTGCGCGTCGTCGCGGGCATAGATCGATTTCGAACCCTGGGTGATCTTGTAGAGCGGCGGCACGGCCAGGAAGAGATGGCCCTGGCGGATCAGCTCAGGCATCTCCTGATAGAAGAAAGTGATCAGCAGCGAGGCGATATGGGCACCGTCGACGTCGGCATCCGTCATCACGACGATGCGCTGGTAACGAAGGTCTTCTTCACGGTATTTCGAGCGCGTGCCGCAACCGAGCGCCTGCACCAGATCGGCAATCTGCTGGTTGGCGGAGAGCTTCTCGCGACCGGCGCTGGCGACGTTGAGGATCTTGCCGCGCAGCGGCAGGATCGCTTGATTCATGCGGTTGCGCGCCTGCTTGGCAGAGCCACCGGCCGAGTCACCCTCGACCAGGAAAAGTTCCGCGCCAGCGGCGGAGTTCTGCGAGCAGTCGGCCAGCTTGCCGGGCAGGCGCAGCTTGCGCACAGCCGTCTTGCGATTGACTTCCTTTTCCTTGCGGCGGCGCATGCGCTCTTCGGAGCGCTCTATCACCCACTCCAGCAGCTTCTCAGCTTCGGCCGGATTGTCGGTAAGGTAATGGTCGAAAGGGTCACGCAGAGCGTTTTCGACGATGCGCTGAGCTTCGACCGTCGCGAGCCTGTCCTTGGTCTGGCCGACAAATTCCGGTTCGCGGATGAAGATCGACAGCATGCCGACGCCCGAAATCATCACGTCGTCGGTCGTGATATTGGCCGCACGCTTGTTCTGGGTGAGATCGGCGTAGCTCTTTAGCCCCTTGGTCAAGGCGATGCGCAGGCCCGCCTCATGCGTGCCGCCTTCCGGGGTCGGAATCGTGTTGCAGTAGGAATGGATCTGTGGGTCGCCGCCATACCAAGTGATCGCCCATTCGAGCGAGCCGTGGCCGCTTTCCTTCTCCGACTTGCCGGCAAAGATTTCGCGGGTGACGGTGAACTCATTGCCCATCGTCGCCTTGAGATAATCCTTCAAGCCGCCCGGGAAGTGAAAGACCGCCTTTTCCGGAACATCGGCGCCTTCAGGTGCCAACTCTGGGTCACAGCCCCAGCGGATCTCGACGCCGCCGAACAGATAGGCCTTGGAACGGGCCATGCGGAAAACGCGGGCCGGATCGAAGCGGGCGTGATCGCCGAAGATCTGTGGATCGGGATGGAAGCGGACGCGGGTGCCGCGCCGATTATGCACGTCGCCCAGCTCTTCCAGGCCGCCGACCGGCAGGCCCCGCGAGAAGCGCTGGCGATAGAGTTTGCGGTTACGGGCAACTTCGACTTCCAGGTCGTCCGACAGCGCATTGACGACGGACACGCCGACACCGTGCAGACCGCCCGAGGTTTCATAAGCCTTGCCGTCGAATTTGCCGCCGGCATGCAGCTTGGTCATGATGACTTCGAGCGTCGATTTGCCAGGCACCTGCGGATGGTTTTCCACAGGAATGCCGCGACCATTGTCCGTGACGGTCAAGTAGCCTTCCCGATCGAGATAGACTTCGATGAAATTGGCGTGACCGGCCACGGCCTCGTCCATCGAGTTGTCGATGACTTCGGCGAAAAGGTGGTGCAGCGCCTTCTCGTCCGTGCCGCCGATATACATGCCGGGACGCATGCGGACAGGCTCGAGCCCCTCGAGAACACGGATGGAGCTTGCGCCATATTCCTCTGACGAGGAAGTCGTCGGAACCGCGCGCTGTGCGGGCGCAGGAGCCGGCTTTTCTGTCTTTACGGCCGGCTTTTCCGCTGCCTCCGGCTTGGGGGAGCGGGGGAGTCCGGAGAAGAGATCGTTGCTATTGTCCATAGAATTTCAAGCTGCTCAGATTTGTTCTGGTGGGGCCAGACCCCTTCATTATCGCATTTGTCGCCGCTATTCGCGAATCATCGTGATTCTGCCAGAAACAGCGCACAAGAGCGATGGCGCCCCACGATGGGGCAGATTCTTGAAAGAGATTTGCGTTGCCGGGTGACGAATGGCAAGCCCGATGGCCGACCGGAGGAAGTATCCGCATGCCAATGTCCACAGCTCATTTGCCCGTTCTGTCCGCAATCTCGGGCATCTTGTTACTCGCGACCGCCTCTGGAGCCTCTGCCGAGATGCTCAAGCCATTCAAGGACGAACTGTTTTCCAACCAGACGGTAATCGAGAGCCATGACAACGGCGCGTTCCAGACGATCGATTACCAGGAAATGCGGGACATTAACGGCCGCGACCAGATTCCGGAAAAGCGCGTCAAGCCTGCCTATGTTGATACCGGCGTACGCTGGAAGGCGCAGGAAGACGAAACGCTTGAGATCGGTGACCGCAAGGTCGATGTCACCCGCATAGGTCCCGCATCGAAGCAGGCGTTTACCGTGATCTTCATCCATGGCCGCGGCGGTGACCGTCGGCTCGGCTCCAACGACTATACATTCGGCGGTAATTTCAACCGGCTGAAGAATCTCGCCTATCGCAACGGCGGCACCTATTACGCACCGAGCGTCAAAGGTTTCGACAGCAATGGCGTCGCCGATATCGCCGCGCTGATCCGCTACTCTTACGAGCAATCGGGCGGCAAGCCCGTCATCCTGACCTGCGCCTCCATGGGCAGCTTCATCTGCTGGGGCATCACCCGCGATGCCGAAAGCGTCAAGCGGCTGAAGGGCATGGCAATCCTGAGCGGTGTCACCGATCCGGATTTCACCAAGAGCGCTTTCTACAAGGCAAAGCTGCCGCTCTGGTTCACGCATGGCAGCAAGGATCCGGTCTATGCGGCTGCAGACCAGCAGGCCTTGTTTGAGAAGCTTTACAAAGCGCATTATCCGACACGCTTCACGCTTTTCGAGACCGGCAATCATGGAACGCCCGTCCGCATGACCGATTGGCGCAAAGTGCTCAACTGGATCGTTGATCCGCAAGCGTCTTAAACGCTGGCGCAATCCGACTTATTTTCCGGATAAGCATTTTTCAAACGATTTGAGCTGGTTTCGGCCGCATTCGATAACTTTCCTTTCCCTTTCCTTTTTGTTAGTCCGAAGCTGGATCAAGGGGGAGAAAATCGGAATGACGAAGACCATACGGCCGCTTCTGGCCGGAAACTGGAAGATGAACGGCACGCGCGCGAGCCTGGATCAGATCAAGGCGATCGCGGACGGCGTCAAGGCGCCGCTGTCGGAGAAGATCGATACGCTGCTCTGCCCCCCGGCCACCTTGCTCTATGTCGCGACCGCGCTCTGCGACGACAGTCCGCTTGCAATCGGCGCTCAGGATTGTCACCAGCAGGTCAGCGGCGCCCATACCGGCGATATTTCGGCCGAGATGATTGCCGATTGCTTCGGTACCCATGTCATCGTGGGCCATTCAGAGCGGCGCAGGAACCATGCCGAAAGCGATATGCTGGTGCGCGCCAAGGCGCAGGCGGCGCACGATGCCGGGCTGATCGCCATCATCTGCATCGGCGAAACGGCTTACGAGCGCAATAGCGGCCAGACGCTCGAGGTGCTGAAGCGGGAACTCGTAGGTTCCATTCCGGATGGCTCCACGGCGCAGACGACCGTGATCGCCTATGAGCCAGTCTGGGCGATCGGCACTGGCGTCGTTCCAACCCAGGAAAACGTCGAGGAGGCACATGCCTTCATTCGCGCCGAGCTTATCGAGCGCTTCGGCAAGGAGGGGGCGAATATGCGAATCCTCTATGGCGGATCGGTCAGCGGCGCCAATGCACGCGACCTTCTGGATGTTCCGCATGTCAACGGTGTGCTTGTCGGCGGCCAGAGCTTGAAAGCCACCGATTTTCTCGCCATTTATGCCGCATTCGAACGGCAGTTCGCCTGAAGCAACAACTTGCCCGGAGTTCCGGCCTTAAAAGGGCTTGGAATAGGCGAGAGCCTCATGTAAAGAGCCGCGAGCTTTTATTTTTGATGCCCGCACCGGGCAGGACTGGATCTATGCAAACCGTACTGCTTGTCATCTATCTCATGATCGTCGTCGCCCTTATCGGCGTGGTGCTGATTCAGCGCTCCGAAGGTGGCGGCCTTGGCATCGGCGGCGGATCGGGCTTCATGTCTGCGCGCGGTACGGCCAATGCGCTGACGCGCACCACGGCCATTCTTGCGGCGCTGTTCTTCGCGCTCGCGCTCGGCATGAACGTGCTATCCCGCTTCGAAGCTCGTCCGACGGATATTCTCAACCGTATTCCGAGCACGGCCGGCCAGGGCAACGGTATCCTCGATTCGCTCGGCGGCCCGAAGGGCGCTGCTCCGGCCACGACCCAACCGAAGCCGGCCGACAATAGCGGTGTGCCGAACAGCGGTGCCGTCGCTCCGCAGTCGCAGGCGACACCGCCTGCCGCGACGAATGAGGCAACTCCTGCCCAGCAGGCTCCGGCCGCAACCGGTCAGCAGACCGCGCCGGCGACGACGACTCCCGCGCCAGCCGACAACGGCGGCGTCCCGACCGGCAAGTAATCCCGGTCGTCGAAGATCATCCCCGGCAGGTCCTCGGATCTGCCGGTTTTGTTTTGTCCATATTCCGCATTCTGTAGCCAAAATTCCGGAAACGAATTTTAGGGCTAGCGGAATCATTTGTGAAAAGGTATCCGGTGACTCCCATGGCGCGATATGTATTCATCACTGGCGGCGTGGTTTCTTCCCTCGGAAAAGGAATTGCGGCTGCGGCTCTCGGAGCGTTGTTGCAGGCTCGTGGTTATCGAGTCCGCCTGCGCAAACTCGACCCCTATCTGAACGTGGACCCGGGCACGATGAGCCCGACCCAGCACGGCGAGGTCTTCGTCACCGACGACGGAGCGGAAACCGACCTCGATCTCGGCCACTACGAGCGCTTCACCGGCCGCTCGGCCACCAAGACCGACAACATCACCACCGGTCGGATCTACAAGAACATCATCGACAAGGAACGCCGCGGCGATTATCTGGGCGCGACCGTCCAGGTCATTCCGCACGTCACCAACGAGATCAAGGATTTCGTGACCGAAGGCAATGACGAGTATGATTTCGTCATCTGCGAGATCGGCGGCACGGTCGGCGATATCGAAGCCATGCCTTTCATGGAAGCGATCCGCCAGCTCGGCAATGATCTGCCACGCGGCACGGCAGTCTACGTTCACCTGACGCTGATGCCCTATATTCCGGCTGCCGGGGAGCTGAAGACCAAGCCGACACAGCATTCCGTCAAGGAACTGCAGGCACTCGGCATTCATCCCGATATCCTGCTCGTGCGTGCCGACAGGGAAATTCCCGAAGCCGAGCGCCGCAAGCTTTCGCTGTTCTGCAACGTGCGGGAATCTGCCGTCATTCAGGCGCTCGATGTTGCGAACATCTATGACGTGCCAATGGCTTACCACAGGGAAGGCCTGGATAACGAGGTGCTGGCCGCCTTCGGCATCGAGCCGGCTCCGAAGCCGCGTCTCGAACAGTGGGAAGAGGTCTGCAATCGCATCCGCACGCCGGAAGGCGAGGTGACCATTGCCATCGTCGGCAAATATACCGGGCTCAAGGATGCCTATAAGTCGCTGATCGAAGCACTGCACCACGGCGGCATTGCCAACCGGGTCAAGGTGAAGCTCGAATGGATCGAGTCCGAGGTCTTCGAAAAGGAAGATCCGGCACCGTATCTCGAAAAGGTTCACGGCATTCTCGTTCCCGGCGGTTTCGGCGAGCGTGGTTCGGAAGGCAAGATCCTGGCTGCCCGTTTCGCGCGCGAGCGCAAGGTGCCGTATTTCGGCATCTGCTTCGGCATGCAGATGGCCGTCATCGAAGCGGCCCGCAATCTGGCGGGTGTCGAACATGCTTCGTCGACCGAATTCGGCCCGACCAAAGAGCCGGTCGTCGGCCTGATGACCGAATGGCTGAAGGGCAACGAGCTGCAGAAACGCACGGCATCCGGCGATCTCGGCGGCACGATGCGCCTCGGCGCCTACAAGGCGGCGCTGAAGAAGGGCACGAAGATTTCGGAAATCTACGGCTCCACCGATATTTCGGAGCGCCATCGCCACCGCTATGAAGTCAACATCGACTACAAGGATAAGCTGGAAGATTGCGGCCTGACCTTCTCCGGCATGTCACCGGATGGCGTGCTGCCTGAGACGATCGAATATGCGGATCATCCATGGTTCATCGGCGTCCAGTATCACCCGGAACTGAAATCCCGTCCCCTGGAACCGCATCCGCTGTTCTCCAGCTTCATCGAAGCAGCGACGGAACAAAGCCGGCTGGTATAGAGCGCTTCACCGAAGTGCTCTACATCTTTGCTTTTACGCAGTTCCGGACGGAAAATCGCTACGCACTTTTCCCGGAACTGCTTTGAGGACTGCAAATCGCTTGCGGTAGTCGCTCGGGCTTACCGCAAGCCTCTCCCGAAAATGATGGCGCATGGTGGCGAGCGATCCAAATCCGCTTGCCACTGCCACATCGTCAAGCGAAATGGCCGCCTGTTTCTCCAGGAGATCGCGAGCACGCCGCAGCCGCTCGCTGAGCAGCCATTCGCCCGGCGCCATGCCGGTGGTCGCCTCGAAACGGCGCTGGAAGGTCCGAACACTCATGCCGGCCCGCGCTGCAAGTGCCGAGATGGGCTGATCTTCCTGCAAACGCTCGCGCATCCATTCAAGCAGGGGGCCCAAACGCGCTCCCTCGCGCTGCCTCAAAACCGGCGTCTCGATATATTGCGCCTGGCCGCCTTCGCGATGGGGCGGAACCACGAGACGGCGGGCGACGCCGTTGGCGACATCCGGTCCGAAGTCCCGACGCACGACATGCAGGCAGAGATCGATCGCCGCGGCACTGCCGGCGGCGGTCAGCACCTTGTCCTCATCGACATAGAGAACATCGGCGTCGACTGATATATCCGGATAGCGCGCCGCAATGGAATCGACATAGCGCCAATGCGTCGTCGCCTTGCGGCCAGCGAGCAATCCTGCGGCGGCGAGGACGGCAACACCGGAGCAAAGCGACATAATGCGAACGCCGCGACGGCTGGCCGCTTGCAGCTGGGCAATCAGCGGGGTAGGGACTGCCGTGCCTATACCACGCCAACCGGGCACGACGATCAGATCGGCATCGGCGATGACCTCAAGGCCATGATCGACCTGTATCGTCAGCCCGCCCCCGGCGCGCAGAGGGCCTTCCTCGATCGCGCAGGCGGAAAAGCGATACCAATCCTCCCCCATCTCCGGTCGCGGCAAGCCGAAAATTTCATAGGCGACGCCGAATTCGAATGTGCACAGCCCGTCATAGACGAGGGTGACAACATGCGGGCCGTGAAGATTGGGGTTACCTGAGTTTGGCATGATATCGACGTTATATGGCATTTCGGCCAATTTCAACCACGGGATCGCTCAGGCATGAATGCACCGAAGCAAAAAGGAGTGTCCATGTCGCTAGTCAGTGAAATCCCCGCCGCAGATCCCAGTCTCGTCGCCGAGCACTATGCCAAGAGGCTTGGCTTCGAAACCGATTGCTCCGACGTCCACCAGTCCATGACATCGGGCAATGTCGATTTCGTCCTGCTCGATGTCCGCGGCCCAGCCATGTTTCAAGAGAAGCATATCCCGGGTGCGATCAACCTGCCGCATGGCAAGATGACCGCGAGGAAGATGGCGGAATGGCCTGACGATACGCTCTTCGTCGTCTATTGCGCCGGGCCGCATTGCAACGGCACCGACAAGGCGGCTTGGCGCCTGGGCATGCTCGGCAAGCGCGTGAAGGTCATGATCGGCGGTATGACCGGCTGGGCCGATGAGGGTTATCCGTTCGAGAAGGGCTGAGCGCGAGGGCAGAGCTGGCATATGCCGGGTCTGCCCGTTTTTGCGACACTGCAAAAAACTTCGGCATCTACGTCATTTACCTGTCGCGCCGCTTTCCTTTCCGTGACACTGTGCGAGTAAGCATAACGGGAACAAAAGTATGATCCTCAATCCATTTGATGATGGCATCGAGCGGCCGAAAGCGAAGATCGCCATCACCTTCACGCTGCTGATCGCTTTCAATATTGCCGCGTGGGCTTGGGCCTGGGTCGCCTTTGAAGACCGCCCGTCTTCGCTCGGCATTGCGCTTCTTGCCTATATGTTCGGCCTACGCCACGCTTTCGATGCCGATCACATCGCCGCCATCGACAATGTCGTACGCAAGCTCATTCAGGAAAAGAAGCAGCCCCATGCCGTCGGCTTTTTCTTCTCGCTCGGTCATTCCTCGATCGTCGTGATCGCCTCGATCCTGATTGCCGCCACAGCCGCTGCCATGCAGAGCCAGCTCGATTCCTTCCACGATATCGGCGGCGTCATCGGTACGACGGTTTCAGCGGTCTTTCTGCTGCTGATCGGCATTGCCAATCTCTTTGTCCTCAAAGGTGTCTGGTCCGCCTTCAGACGGGCGCAGAGGGGTGAGCGGATCGCAGAGGAAGACCTCGACACGCTGCTTGCCGGCGGCGGATTTCTGGCACGCATCTTCCGTCCGATGTTCAAGGTCGTGACGCGTTCCTGGCATATGTATCCGATCGGCTTCCTTTTCGGCCTCGGCTTCGATACAGCAACGGAAATCGGGCTTCTCGGCATTTCGGCCGCTCAAGCCGCGCAGGGCATGTCTTTCTGGACCATACTGGTCTTCCCGGCGCTGTTCACCGCCGGCATGTCGCTGATGGATACGCTGGATAGCACGCTGATGACGGGTGCCTATGGCTGGGCCTTCGTCAAGCCCGTGCGCAAGCTTTGGTACAATCTGACCATCACCGCGGCGTCAGTCGTCGTCGCCGTCTTCATCGGCGGCATCGAGGCCCTGGGGCTGATTTCCGACAAGCTCGGCCTTGAAGGCGGCTTCTGGAGCTTCATCGGCGAACTCAATGACAATCTTGCCAATTTCGGTTTCGCCGTCGTCGGCATTTTCCTGCTGAGCTGGCTGGTTTCGACCGTGCTCTACAAAGTCAGAGGCTACGACAACTTGCAGATCAATCGTTCATGACGCATCATCGTCCCAGGGATCGGGCATACCGTGACTGGAAATCGCCGTCCGCGGCTCCAGTTATAGGCGATGAGGGGCCACAATCATGATCCACACAAGCAATGTTCGCAGCCTGGCGCTGGCAGTAGGCAGCCTATGCATCGTCAGTGCCGGCACGGCTTCCGCGCAAGCCGTCACGAATTGCCCGTTGCAGCCTGCTGTCAGCGCGACGCGCCAGATCTTGAATTGCGAAGCTGGACTTAGCATCATCGTCGAGCGCGGCGCGCACTATCGGCTTGCGGATCGGAACCGTGATGGCCATGTGGATGCTCTTGTGCTCGACGGCAAGGCAGCGTTGATCGATGTGGATGCCGGTCGCGTTCGGGGCGGATTCGAAGTGGTGACGCCACAGGCAATCGCCGCCGTGCGCGGCACGCGCTGGGCCGTCGACGTGAAGCGGGGCAACACGTCCGTGCTTGTCTTGCGTGGCCGCGTCGCTGTCAACAAGATATCGACCGGGCAAGGGGTCACGCTCGGCCAAGGGCAAGGCGTCGATGTCGATCGCAGCCGCTTCCCATTGCGTGTCATCCAATGGGGACAGCCGCGCATAAACGCTCTGATGGCCCGCCTCGGTCAATGAGATCGCGACGCCATGCGCCGACCACCGCTGCAGACGTTGATTGCGCTTCTCTTGACTGCCGTCTGGGGACTGGGCCTCGGCATCGCGCATCTGCGCGGCGACATTCCCTTCGTCGACAACGCTGAAGCGACGCTCACGAACCTCCGCAATACGCTCGGCGGTAGCTTCCAGCCACCCGATCTCGTCACGATCGTTGCCATAGACGATGAGACGTCGCGTATGGCGGGACACTATCCTTTGCCTCGCGCCACGCTCGCCAAAATGATCGATGCCATCGCCGCACTGGGGCCGAAAGCCGTCGCGCTCGATCTGCTCCTAGTCGACGCCGGCGACAATGCCGACGATGCGGCATTGGAACAATCGCTCAAACGGACCAAGGTTGTGCTGGCTGCGGCCGGTATCTTTCCTGAAAGCCGCCAGCGCGTCACGGAAGATAGCAAGGAACCTCTCGCCCGCGTGCCCAGTGCGCTGCAATTCCTCGAACCACAGCAGCGGTTCGCCGATGTCGCAAGCTATGGCATCGTCAATGTGCAGACTGACAAGGCGGGCACGCCGCGTTTCGTGCCGCTGCTGTTTCGCAGCGGCGAGCGGATCGAACCATCCTTTTCGCTGCGTGTCGTTTCCACCGCAACCAACGAGCAGACAACCGTCATCTCCGATCATATCAAGATCGGTGACAGGTCCATCCAGACCGATACCGGCTATCTCATGCCGCTCTCCTTCTACGGCCCGCGCGGCACGATCCGCACCGTCAGTGCCAGTGCTGCGCTCAATGGGCAATTGCCGGAGGCTGCGATCAGGGATCACATCGTCGTTATCGGCGCGACTGTTACCGGCGGTGGCGATGTCTTTCCAACACCCTTCGATCCCGTTCTGCCTGGTATCGAAGTGATCGCGACCTCAATCACGCATCTGATTGCAGGAGACGGTCTGGTGCGCAACCGCAACATTCGCTTCATCGATCTCTATTTCGCCATCGGTTTGCCGCTGCTTGTTGTCGGCCTTCTCTCCTGGCAACGCAGCACCATCGGGCTGATAACAGTCCTCGGCGTCATGCTCATCTGGTTCGCGATCAATGTCAGCGCCTTCAAGCATGGGGTCTGGCTGAGTGCCGCCCTGCCGATTGCCGCGACCATGCCGCCGGCGCTGCTGTTCGGCGCAGCACAGCTTTGGTTCGACCGCAGGCGAGCCACGCGCTTCGCCGAGCAAAGCGAGCTCCTGCAGCGCATCGAGGCGCCCGGCCTTGCCGAACATCTCGCCCGTGATCCCGATTTCCTCGCAAGCCCGGTGCATCAGCAAGCTGCTGTCGTCTTCATTGATATTAACGGTTTCACGGGTCTCAGCGAAACGATCGGCCCGGCTGCCGTACGGGAACTCCTGAATGGCTTCTATAATCTCGTCGAGGAGGAAGTGACTGCATGCGGCGGTGCCATCACCAGCTTCATGGGCGATGGAGCGATGATCCTTTTCGGCTTACCGCAGCCGAAGCCGAGCGATCCCGCCGATGCCGCGCGTTGTTGCATTCGTTTGGCCGAGCGGATGAGAGGCTGGCTCTCGGCGCTGCCGGAGACGGTCGCGTCTCGCATCGGCTTCAAGATCGGCGCGCATTCCGGCACCATCGTCGCCTCTCGGCTGGGTGGTGGAGGTCGCCAGCAGATCACGGCAACTGGCGACACCGTCAACATCGCCAGCCGCCTGATGGAGGTCGCAGCCAGCAATCGCGCCGAAATCGCCATCAGCGACGAACTGCTGCTTTCCGCCGGTCGGGACAGCGCGCCTTTCAGTGAAGGGAGCCTCGATGGCCCGATCGAAACAGGCTTGCGTGGTCGCGCCGGGACCTTGGCCATATGGCTCTGGCGCAGCCGGCCGTGATCAAACCAGCCTCGTTTGTCTGGTTTCATTCGTTCCACATCGGAATGATCGAAATCACCAGCAGGCACGCAAGAGAGATATTGACCACCCGCCACTGCCATGCCGTTTTCAGCAGACGCCCGAGCATCTGCCCGAGAAGGCACCATACGGCGAGCGAGAAGGCTGCAATTAGGCAGAAGGTCAAACCGAGCAGAATTCCAAGTCTGACGGGACTTTCTGTCAACGCAGCGAAAGAAGCGGCAGCCCCCATCGTCATCGCCCAGCCCTTGGGATTGTGCCAGAGCATCCAGACGCCGGCAAGGAAGCCTGTCGGCCTCACCATCTGCCCGGCCTCCTGCGGCTGGCCGCTTCTGCCGATTCGAATAGCGAGCCAGATCAAATAGAGCGAGCCCAGCGTCTTCATGGCAATCTGCAGCATCGGCAAGGCCATCAAAACGCCACTCAGCCCAGCTGCCGCCGCACCGGCCATCGAGCCCAGGCCGAAGGCAAAGCCGCCCATGACCGGTATGGATCGGCGAAAGCCGAAGTGAGCGCCGGATGCTGTCGCAAGCGTGGTCGCACCGCCGGGCGTTATGGTGGAAACCAATGCGAAGAGTATCAGCGGCAGCAGAGATTCGATCGTCATATCCAGCCTTCCTCCATATTGTAGAAAGGCATAGAGGGCGCTCCTACATCACGAAATCGAATATTGAAGGATCAATGCATTAGTATTTATAATGCTGAGATGATCCGAAACTTCGATATAGCCCTCATCAGAACCTTCGCCACCGTTGCCGACCAGGGGAGCATGACGATTGCTGCCAATATGCTGCATATGACTCAGGGCGCCGTCAGCCAGCAGATCAAGCGGCTGGAGGACATGCTCGGCTGTACCCTGTTCGAGCGTGACAGGCGCGGATTGCGGCTGACGGAAGCCGGAGAACGCCTGCGCGGCAATGCCCGCCGCCTGCTGGTCTTGAATGACGAGATCTGGGACGACATGACGGAAAGCACGGTTCGCGGCGGCGTCCGGCTCGGCGTTCCCTATGATCTCGTTGGAGCAACGCTGGCGCCGGTGCTGAAATCCTATGCCGAGCGCCATCCGCAGGTGGAGATTTCGCTGGTCTGCGCTTCATCACCAGAACTGCTGAAAGAGCTGGGGAAGGGAGCTATCGACCTCTGCGTGGCGGAGGAACCATACGGCACGTCGAAGGGTGAATGTCTTGCTGTGGAACGGCTCGTCTGGGTCGGAGCGAAGACCGGCAATGCCCATCGCAAGGTGCCGCTGCCGATCTCGATGGTCGCCGATACCTGTGCCTTCCGATCGTCCGTCTTCGCGGCGCTCGGCAAGGATGGTCTGCGCTGGCGGACGGTTTTCGAGAACGGCAATATCGAGGCGACCACGGCAACTGTGCGTACGGACCTGGCCGTCACTGCCTGGCTCGCTTCGACCGTGCCGGCCGATCTCGATATCCTCACCGTCGAGCAGGGTCTGCCCGAATTGCCGGTCTTTTCGATCAATCTGCATTTGCCGAAAAGTGGCGCGACGCCACAGGCGCTGGAGCTTGCCCGCCATATCCGCGAGGGCATGATGCGGCCGCGCCAATCCGCGGCCGCCTAAGTTCCGTCTTCCGATAGAATGGCTTATGCCGCCTTCGGCAGTGGGCCGACATAGCGCGACTGCGGGCGGATCAAACGTCCGTCAAGCGTCTGTTCGCGGGCATGAGCGATCCAGCCGACCGTGCGGCCGATCGCGAAGACGCCGGTGAAGGAGCTGCGGGGGAAGCCAAGGGCATCGAGCAGCAGGGCGGTGTAATATTCAACATTGACGTCCAAGGGACGATCCGGCTTGCGCTCTTTCAACAGCGTCAGTGCTGCCGTCTCGATCGCTTCCGCCAAGGCGATACGTCCGGCATCTGCCTGTCCGCTGGCAAAGATCGGCTTCAATGCCGTCTTCAGCGCATCCGCGCGCGGATCGCGGACACGATAGATGCGGTGACCGAAACCCATCAGCCGCTCGCCACGATCGAGCGCGTCAGACAGCCATGCGCGGGCATTTTCCGGTTTGCCGACACCGTCAAACATATCGAGGACAGGGCCGGGAGCACCGCCATGCAGCGGGCCTTTAAGGGCGCTGATTGCCGCGAGCACAGAAGAGGTCAGGCCTGCGTGAGTCGACGCGATGACGCGGGAAGCGAACGTCGACGCATTCAAGCCGTGATCGGAAATCGTCACTAGATAGGCATCGAGGCCTGCCGTCTGCTCTGCCGTCGGCATACGGCCTGTCAGCATGCGCAGGATATCTCCCGATTGCGAGAGCGAGGCATCCGGCGCGATCGGCGCGTCGCCCTTCTGCAGCCTTAAGACCGCAGGCAGGAAAACGGCCGGTGCCGCCATCAGGCGGATCGCGGTGGCGAAATCCTCACCGTCGGCCACGCGCGCCAGCAAGGCTCGCACGGCATCCACCGGCGGCAGCGTGAGGACGGCAGCATCGGCAGCCTTCACATGCGCAAAAAGCGCGACGCGAGCCGCGCCGAGTTGAGTTCGGATGGAAGCTGCGTCGATATGTTCGTCAAACAGGCCATCCAGCAACAGCGCCGCAACATCCTCGAAGCGGCTAGTCGCCACCAGATCATCGAGCGACACGCCGCGGATGATTAGGCGACCGGCAGCGCCGTCGACGTCGGACAGCTTGGTTTCTGCGGCAATGACATCTTCAAGACCACTTTTCATTACGGTTCTCCTTTGACTATCCGATTAGATCGGCTCTATTCCTATTGACGTCAATCTTGATGCAATTGATCAATATGAGGACCGATGAGCTGGCTGACGGCGGAGCAGGCGCTGAACCTGCTGGGAACGAAATCACAGACGCTCTACGCCAATGTCAGCCGCGGGCGCATTCGCGCGAAAGCCGATCCCGCGGATACACGGCGCAGCCTCTATTTCGCCGATGACGTCAAACGATTGGCCGCCCGCCATGCCGGAAGGCGCAAGACAGAGGCGGTGGCCGCCGAGGCTATTCAATGGGGCGATCCGGTATTGCCATCGGCACTATCGACCGTTTCGAACGGCAGGCTTTTCTATCGCGGCAAGGACGTGGCGATGCTTGCCGAAAGCGCAAGCCTTGAAGATATCGCGCTGCTGCTTTGGGACATGAAGCGGCCATTGCGATTCGAGCAAAGCGAGACGCGGCAGGAGCCGCCTTCGTTGGACCGCGCATTCTCCATGCTTGCCGAGCGCATAACGGGCGATCTGCCGTCACTGGGACGTTCGCTTCCTGCCCTGCAGAACGAAGCTGAAAGCGTGTTGAGTACGGTGGCCAAAGCACTGGCTCCCGGCCCATGGGATCAGCCGCTGCATCGGCGCCTCGCTACGGCCTGGAACCGTCCGGATGCCGAGGATGTGATCCGCCGTAGTTTCGTCTTACTAGCCGATCATGAGCTGAACGCTTCGACCTTCACCGCGCGGATCACGGCGTCCGCCGGCGCGACATTATCTGCGGCCACTCTATCCGGTCTTTCGACGCTGACGGGGCCGCTGCATGGCGGTGCGTGGCAGAGCGTGCGCACGCTAATCGCGCGGGCAGCCACGACAGGCGTGGATGAAGCGGTCCGCAGCTATCTGGCGGAAGGGCGGCCATTGCCGGCTTTCGGCCATCAGCTTTATCCCGATGTCGATATCCGCGGAGAGGCTTTGCTTGGCTGCTTCACGCTGCCACCGCTTTTCGCCAAGGTTCGCGATGTCGGCGAGCAGCTGATCGGTGAGCGGGTCAATGTTGACTTCGCTTTGACGGCGATGATCCACGCCTATCATCTTCCGGAGGATGCGCCGCTGATCATTTTCGCACTCGCCCGCTCGGTCGGCTGGCTTGCGCATGCCATGGAGCAGGCCACCAGCGGCAGGCTCATTCGGCCGCGTGCGCGTTATGTCGGTCCGCCGGTACCATGATCTCATTCTTACCGAGCGCAGGCGCTTTCTGCTCAACTCACCGGCAGGTGATAAACGGCTTCGACATTGTGGCCATCGGGATCAAGAATGAAAGCGCCATAATAGTTCGGATGATAATGGGGTCGCAGACCCGGAGCACCGTTATCGATGCCGCCGGCGATGATCCCGACCCGATGGAACTCATCGACGAGCCCTCTGTTTGGGGCGGCAAAGGCGATATGGGCGCCTGTTTGCAGAGCACCGCGCTGACCAATCCAGAAGAAAGCCTTCTGGCCGATACCATAACCCGCAAATCTTTCGCCTTCGGCATAAAGACGCTCTATGCCGATAGAGCGCAGTATCGTGTCATAAAAGATCTTCGATCGCTCGAGATCGCGAACCCCGATCGTCACATGATCAAGCACATCACCCTCCAAAAGTGAGATTGAGCTCTACTACCGCTGACCAACGGCGCCTGCGTCGCGGTCGGCAAGCGCGACCCAGCCGATGACGAGTTTGCGGTTGGCAATCAGCCAGATTGTCGCCAGCGCGATCAAACCCACGACGATATTGGCGGCGGCGAAGAGAATGGGGGCAAGTTGCGTGACAGGGCCGACATCGCCGCGTTCGACAAGGCGCATCGGGGCAGTCGCCAGTGCCGTTGCGCCGAAGGTGAAGGCCCAATAGGCGGGGCTGAAGCCCTCCTTCATGATCCAGGGCAGAAGGCGCAACATGATCAGAGCCTGCAGCAGGCCGTAGCCGATCATTGCATGGACGAGCATATCGGGAGGGCCTTGCGTGACGCTTATATAGGCTAGCGCACCAACGGCCGGCGGAGCCAGCTGAATTCCGAGGGTCGGCCTTAGTGGCGGTGCCAGCGCCGGTCCCGTCAGCAGACGATGCAGCAGGGCGGATTCGATGGCAAGCCAGGCGAAGAAGCCGGCGCCGAAGAAAAGCTGCGCCCATTGCGGGAAGCCAAGTGCGGCGCCGACGATGGCGGTCACGAAGCTGCCGGCGACGCTTGGCAGATAGAGCACCGCTGTCGTCGTGGCGATATCGCGCTCGCCCTGCCAGAGCCCTCCGGTACGCCAGACGGAGAAGGCCAGTGTGTAGACGGCGCCGATCAGGAATATGGTTTCGGCGCCGATACGCGAATAAGGCAGGAGGCCCCCGGCCACCAGCATAGTCGCGACCCCGACAAGGCCGATGAAGCAGCATTGGACAGGGTGCGCCACTTCCTTGAATGCCTCCTCGCGCGCCACCATCCATTTCAAAGCGTAGAGCAAGATCAGCATCAGCCAGACGCCTAGCGCCAGAAAGCTCAGCACTTCCCCGACAAGTGCCGGCAGGTGCCAGATACGTGCGCCCACGCGCCAGGCATTGGCGAGACCGGAAAGCCCCAGAACCACACCGAAAAAAGAAGCTGGAACCAGCGGTAATTTCAAAGACGCAGCCATATGCCCCCTTTGACGCCCTATATGAGCGCCGCCCCAAAGAGAATAATGCAAAGAACCCGAGACCGATGCTAAATCATCGATGCGAATGGCAGAGCAAAATACAGCTTTCCTCGAAGCCGGCAAAGCGCGATCATGGTGAAAAGTGGGAGGTTTGACCAAGCGATATCACAGATGCGTGAAGGGGCGAATTTTTCTTCGCTGTCCGGCCTGTGCATAGCTCGCCCGTCATTTGTTCATTGGAAAATACTGCGAAATGTCTCTATTGAACATTCAAACGATTAAAACCGTCCTAGGAGACTGACATATGCAAATCGGAATGATTGGCCTTGGCCGTATGGGCAACAACATGGTGCAGCGCCTGATGAGAGGCGGTCACAGCGCGGTTGTTTTCGATGCGCGTCCGGAAAGCGTCGCGGGGCTTGAGCAGCTCGGCGCCACCGGCAGCAAGTCTCTCGCGGATTTCGTATCGAAACTTGCGAAGCCGCGCGTCGTCTGGCTTATGTTGCCGGCTGCAATCGTCGATCAGGAACTGGCCGCGATCGTCCCGTTGCTGGAAGAGGGCGACATCGTCATCGATGGCGGCAATTCATATTATCACGACGATATCCGCCGTGCCGAAGAGCTGAAGCCGAAGGGCATCCACTATGTCGACGTCGGCACCAGCGGCGGCGTTTTCGGTCTGGAACGCGGCTATTGCCTGATGATCGGCGGCGAGAAGGACACAGTCCAGCATCTGTCGCCAATCTTCGCAACGCTGGCCCCTGGCGTCGGTGATGTCGCCCCGTCGGCAATGCGCTCGGAAGAGGCTGCCAAGAACAGCACGGCAGAGCAGGGCTATCTGCATTGCGGCCCATCCGGCGCTGGCCACTTCGTCAAGATGGTCCATAACGGCATCGAATACGGCCTAATGGCCGCCTATGCCGAGGGCTTCAACGTTCTACGCCATGCCAATATCGGCAAGCAGGACGCCGAGAAGGACGCCGAAACCGCGCCGCTCTCGCATCCGCAGTATTATCAGTATGATCTCGACATCGCTGAAATCTCGGAAGTTTGGCGCCGCGGCAGCGTGATTACCTCCTGGCTGCTCGACCTCACGGCCGACGCGCTGCATGGCGACGCAGCCCTTTCGCAATATGCCGGCCGTGTTTCCGACTCGGGCGAAGGCCGCTGGACGATCTCGGCTGCAATCGACGAAGGCGTTCCGACGCCGGTGCTGAGCGCTGCGCTTTACGGCCGTTTTGCTTCGCGTGGCAATGACGATTACGCCAACAAGGTTCTCTCCGCCATGCGCGCCGGCTTCGGCGGCCACCATGAGAAGCCGGGCAAGTAATCGATCGACACCGATTGGATGAGATATAAGCCGGGTGGGTCAAACCTCCCGGCTTTTGCTTACCTGAATTAGAGCCATGCCGGAAGAAATGCCGACACCGCGGCTAGGAGACCTGTGCGCGGATATTTGTAGACGTATGGAAACATTGATGATTCAATGCCTTTATCGAGAGATAGAGGTTTGTAATGAGCCGTCGCCGGAT
>NZ_JAQJCG010000033.1:0-45251 GCF_030182565.1 Rhizobium centroccidentale
TGAAGCCTGGCGCCACCGTCATCGATGTCGGCATCAACCGGATCGCGGCCCCTGAACGGGGCGAGGGCAAGAGCCGGCTGGTGGGCGATGTCGCCTATGCGGAAGCATCCCACGTCGCTGCCGCCATCACCCCGGTTCCGGGTGGTGTCGGGCCGATGACGATCGCCATGCTGATGGCCAATACCGTCATCGCTGCCCATCGCGCCGCTGGTCGGAAACCGCCCAGGTTTTAGAGCGAAATACCATCCGGGCGGCCAAGAAAAACCCTTCGGATCGGCTTGCCAAGGCGTGAAAGACGATTATAGTCAGGAAATAATTATTCCGTAGAAGAAAAAGAGGGAACGAAATGGCATTATCATGGCGTTTCTCCGCCTTGGCGGACCGGCACCGTGCTCTCGGATCGAAACTCGAAGACTGGAGCGGCATGGGAACCGCCTGGACCTACGAGAAGGACATGTCGGATGAACATGTCGCGATCCGCACCAAGGCCGGGCTGATGGACGTTTCCGGCCTGAAGAAGGTGCATCTGGTCGGACCGCACGCCATTGCCGTGCTCGACTATATCACCACCCGCGATATGTCTAAAATCTATCCCGGCCGCTCGGTCTATGCCGCGATGCTCAACGATCGCGGCTACTTCACCGACGACTGCATTGTCTATCGTACCGGTCCGAACTCGTGGATGCTGGTACATGGTTCGGGCTCCGGCCACGAGGAGCTCGTCAAGCAGGCCGCCGGCCGCAACTGCGCCGTCCTCTTCGACGACGATCTGCACGATCTGTCGCTGCAGGGGCCCGTTGCGGTTGACTATCTTGCCAAATATGTGCCTGGGATCCGCGACCTCAAATATTTCCACCACATGCAGACGACGCTGTTCGGCGCGCCCGTGATGATCTCGCGCACCGGCTATACCGGCGAGCGCGGTTATGAAATCTTCGTGCGTGGTCAGGATGCGCCGATGGTCTGGGACCGCATCGTCGCGGAAGGCCAGGAGATGGGCATCATTCCCTGCTGCTTCAGCGTCCTCGACATGCTGCGCGTCGAAAGCTATCTGCTCTTCTATCCCTACGATAACTCACAGATGTATCCTTTCGCCGACCAGCCGCCCGGCGACAGTCTCTGGGAGCTCGGCCTCGACTTCACCGTCAGCCCCGGCAAGTCGGGCTTCCGCGGCGCCGAGGAACATGCGCGCCTCAAGGGCAAGGAGCGTTTCAAGATCTTCGGCATGCTGATCGATGCTGATGGTCCGGCCGATCTCGGCGACGAGGTCTATGCCGAGGGCAAAAAGGTCGGTGTCATCACCTGCCCCTGCTATTCGACCCTGACGAAGAAATCGATGGCGATCGCTCGCCTCGATGTCGATAAGGCCGTGCAGGGCACAAAGCTCGAAGTGCGTGGCAAGAGCCTGAAGGCGAGCGCGATTGCCCATACGCTACCGTTCGACGACCCTGAAAAGAAGAAGAGGACGGCCATCGGTTAAGGAGGCGCTCATGCTTGTCGAAGGCATCAAGAGCCGGCCGGTCTATAAAGGTCTCTCAATCCAGCCCCATGCGCGGCGGCATCTGTTCGCGCTGGAAGGCGAGGGAGCGAAGGCCCTTCTCGACCAGATGGCCGGGCTTGACGGTGCCATCCTGTCGCGCAGCGAAATCCTCTATGTCGCACGTGGTTCGCAGGGCAGGGGCCATGATGAGGGCCTGCGCGGGCTTGGCGCCGACATGTTCTTCACGGCGCCGACGATCGCGACATTGCTCTTCCGCCTGAAGGGCTCGCTTGCAACGGCTCACATGGGCACGCGGCTTTATATAGCCGGTACCGAGGGCTTTATCGGCCAGGCAATGATGGTGGCGCTCGACTACGGCATGGATCATGCCTCGATCATCACGGAGCATCGCGGTTCCCTGGCGCGCCGCGTGCAATGCGTGCACTGCAAGGGCATCACCGACGATGTCACGCATAGTCCTTTCGCCTGCGGCCATTGCGGGCTTCCGCTATTGGTGCGCGACCACTACTCGCGTCGTCTCGGCGCCTTCCAGGGCGTCAACATCGATGCGGAAGAGCCGGGCACGGCGCCCGATCCAGAGGAGTTGTTCCTGTGAGCGGTGGTACGGAAATTCCGGTTCGTGTGGCGAAGGTGACGCCCGTTGCCGATCGCATCAAGCGCTTCCGCTTCGAACGTCTCGATGGCGCGCCGATGCCTTATTTTTCCGGCGGCGCCCATGTTATCGTCTCGATGAACGATGAAGGCCATGTTCGCCGCAATGCCTATTCGCTGATGTCGCCGCCGCATGATTGCTCGGCCTATGAGATCAGTGTGCTGCGCGTCGAGGAATCGCGCGGTGGTTCCGCCTTCATGCATGAGAAGATAAGGGAGGGTGACGAGCTCAAGGTCAGCTATCCCGTCAATCTCTTCCAGCCGGACTGGCGCGGCCGCAAGCATCTGCTGATTGCCGGCGGCATTGGCATTACCCCTTTCATTGCTATGATGCAGCAGTTCTCCCGCGAGGGCGCGAATTTCGAGCTGCACTATGCCGTGCGTTCGATCGATCGCGGCGCCTATTGCCGCGAGCTTGTCGAGCAATATGGATCGCAGCGGGTGAAGATCTATTGCGACGCCGATCGCAATTTCATCCCCGTGGCACGTCTGCTCGAAAGCCAGCCGCTCGGCACGCATCTCTATGTGTGCGGCCCGGCCGGCATGATCGACGGCGTGTTGAAAACGGGCGTGGAGGCCGGCTGGCCGGAACAGAACCTCCATTCCGAACGCTTCCTGTCGTCGCAGCCCGGAAAGCCTTTCTCCATCATGCTGACGCGGTCGGGCAAGACCGTTCACGTCGGCCATCACGAGAGCATGCTGGAGGCGATCGAGGCTGCCGGCGTCGATGCGCCCTTCCTCTGTCGTGGCGGTGCCTGCGGACAGTGCGAGACCGGCGTTGCTGTCTGCGACGGCAAGCTTCTGCATAATGACGTCTATCTGACTGACGAAGAAAAGGCCTCCGGCCGAAAGGTGATGATCTGCGTTTCCCGTTTCGAAGGAAGCGCGCTGCATCTCGACCTATAGGCACTCAACCGATATCCAGGAGAACGGACATGGCAATCGCCTTCAAGCAGGAAACGTTCAGGGACGATTTCAGCTACCGCAACAGTCCGGAAAACATCAGGCGTTTCCCGTTCCCCTTCGATCGTGACGAATACATGTATTCGGTCAACATGGAACCGCATGTGAAGGGGCGGAAGAACACGGTCTACGAAAGCCTCATCGACGTCGACGAGCACTATGTCGCCGAGATGCACGACCGGGCTCTGGTGCTGAAGGAAGATCCGCTGCGCTATCAGGCGCTGCCGCACATGATGTCCGCGCAATGGGATACGCTGGAACTGCTGATGGAAGAGCAGGCGGCCGGCTATCCCGAGCATTTCACGCTCACCAAGAATGGCGACCAGTGGCGCTGGATCAATCGTCCCCTTGGCATCGACGACACGTTTACATTCGGTGATGCGTCGACGCTGCCTTACGAACCCTTCGAATACATCACCCGACAGGCGCAGGGTGATTTCTGCATCGTCGACCAGCGTGACAGCAATCTCTGGATGGATGCCGGCATGGTGACGACCCAGGCCGATTGGTCGCTCGATTTCGATATCGGCATGAACTTCATGGAATGGCACGGGCCGGTGCCGCTTGCCCACCAGATCGGCGTATTCGACCGTGCGCTCAAATTTCTCTTGAACCTTCAGCTGGGCAAGCCGACGCGCCGGTTCAACTGGACGATGACGATTAATCCGCGCCTCGATACCAGCCCCGAAAACTACCCGAAATGGGGTCCGGATCGCACCACGGTGACGCCAGAGAATGTCGGCGAGAAGGTGCACTTGCGCGTCGAGCTGCAGAGCCTGTGGCGCCTGCCGCGCTCGAACGCCATTCTCTTCGTCATCCGTTGCTATCTGATGAACATGAATGAGCTCGTCACAGTGCCGAAATGGGCGCGCCGTCTCCCGCGCGTGCTGAAAACCTTGCCGCCGGAGCTCATCGACTACAAGGGCCTGACGCGTTTCCGCCAAACCACCATCGACTGGCTGTCGAAATATGACGACGGCGCCCCGACCAGTCCCGGCATTTTTCCGGATTGATGCCGACACGGCGCGAAACGACTGCACGCAATAAGAACTTCGATAGAATCGAGAAGGGGAATGCCACATGACACGAGTTGCCGTTATCGGTGCCGGCCCTTCGGGCCTTGCCCAGTTGAGGGCCTTTCAATCGGCCGCAAAGAAGGGTGCTGATATCCCGGAAGTCGTCTGCTTCGAAAAGCAGGCGGATTGGGGCGGCCTCTGGAACTACACCTGGCGTACGGGCCTCGATGAATATGGCGAGCCTGTCCATGGCAGCATGTATCGCTATCTCTGGTCGAACGGCCCGAAAGAATGCCTGGAATTTGCCGACTATTCCTTCGAGGAGCATTTCGGCAAACCGATTGCCTCCTATCCGCCGCGCGCCGTACTTTGGGACTATATCAAGGGCCGCGTCGAGAAAGCCGATGTGCGCAAATGGGTACGTTTCAGCACGCCCGTGCGCATGGTGCGCTTCGATGAAGAGACGAAGAAGTTCACGGTAACCGCGCATGATCGGCCTCAGGACCGGATGTATGACGAGGTGTTCGACTATGTCGTCGTTGCCTCGGGTCATTTCTCGACGCCGAACGTGCCCTACTTCGAAGGGGTGAAGACCTTCAACGGCCGCGTGCTGCATGCCCATGATTTTCGCGATGCACTGGAGTTCAAGGGCAAGGACGTACTGCTCGTCGGGCGCAGCTATTCGGCCGAGGATATCGGTTCGCAATGCTGGAAATACGGGGCGAAATCCGTAACGACGAGCTATCGCTCCAAGCCGATGGGCTTCAAATGGCCCGAGAATTTCGAAGAGCGGCCGCTGTTGACGCGTCTTGAAAACAAGACGGCATATTTCCTCGACGGCTCATCGAAGGATGTCGACGCGCTGATCCTTTGCACCGGATATCAGCACCATTTCCCCTTCCTGCCTGATGACCTGCGGCTGAAGACGGCCAACCGCCTCTGGGCCGACCATCTCTACAAGGGCGTGATTTTCGACGGGAACCCGCAGCTTTTCTACATCGGCATGCAGGACCAGTTCTACACCTTCAACATGTTCGACGTTCAGGCGTGGTGGGCGCGCGACGTCATCATGGGCCGCATCAAGCTGCCACCGGAAGAAGAGCTGCAGGCAAACTTCGACAAATGGCGTGCCCGCGAGGAAACGCTCGAGGATGCCGAGCAGATGATCTGGTATCAGGGCGATTATGTGAAGGAACTGCTCGCCGAGACCGATTATCCGAGCTTCGATATCGAAGGTACGAACAAGACCTTCATGGAGTGGGAGCATCACAAGGCAGAAAACATCATGGGCTTCCGCGACCACGCCTACCGTTCGCTGATGACCGGCACCATGTCGCCGACGCATCACACACCCTGGGTCGATGCGCTCGATGATTCCATGGAGGAATATTTGCGCAATTGATCCGCGCTCATTTCCCCACCTGACCGGCAAGGGAGGCGAAGAGCAGCCCTTGCCGGATTTTTATGCGTTGAGACGAAACGAGTTCATCTGCAACCTTCTCTTCGGGGCACGGCCTTCATGGATTTCCAGACAAGCGTTCTCGGCCGCATGGCGGGTTTTCTTTATCGCTGCCGGGCAGACGAAAATTATACGATGCTTGAGATGACCGACGGCATCGAGCGCATCTTCGGTTACCCTGCTGACGAGATCATCGGCAACCGCACGCGAACCTTTACGTCGATCATGTGCGAAGAGGATATCCCGCTTATGGACGAGCTTGTCGGCAAGGCGCTGGAAAGCCGCGCCGACTGGACGATGGAGTATCGCATCCGTCATCGCGACGGCCATTTTCTCTGGGTAACGGAGACCGGCGGCGGTGTATGGGACGAGGCCGGGGAGCTTCTTTATCTCGAAGGCAGCATCCTGAATATCGAATCGCTCTACCGGCGCCTCGACGAGCAGACCGCTGGCATGCGGGTCACGGCGTCGAAGACCAATGAGATCCTGCAGTCCCTGCGCTATCTGAAGCTTCTTGCCGTCAATGCCGGCATCGAGGCGGCAAGAGCGGGTACGGCCGGATCGGGCTTCGCCGTGTTGGCGGCGGAGATGCGCACGCTCGCGAACTCTTCGGAAGAGGCTGCGCGTGCGATCTCGAGCGCGCAGCGAAAAGCAGAGTAAAACGTTCTCTGGGTATTTCCGTAATTTTGGTGCAACTCAGGTTCCGATAATGCGTGCGCCAAGGAGCTCCCTCCCGGTTCCCGGTCGGGCCGGGTTGCGGCAAGCTTCAAAAAGTGCCGACGGAGGTGGCTCATGGTTGGAAAACCATGGCCACACCCAGTCGATACGATCAGACGCCGCTTTAATGGCCGGAAACGCCGGGCATGTTCTCCACCTTCTCCAGGCCCGCCTGTTGGGGAGTAAGTTCGTCTGCCGGCGCGACCCAGAGGCATTGGAGGATTGAACCACCGTTCTGATTCTGAATGTAGGTTGTATTGCCGTTAGCAGCGTAAGAGTTTGTATGTCCTGCTGCGATATTGACATTTTGCCAGTTGTTGACGCCGACAATCGTCAGATTGTACGTCGATGCATTTGGACCACGATTATATACGTGCAAAGTTCCGGGCACTTTTCCCAGTCCATATATTCTTCCATCTGGTGGGATATTGACGACTGCCATTGTCAGCTCCTCTTGTTGAATATCGCGTGATTGCCTTAAGCGAGTGGCATGGGGTGTCTCCTCACTTAAGAGAGCTCCACGATAGAGGCTGCTGGCGCAACGAGATGTGCGGAACATCACAGACAGGACGGAATATTGCGTCCTGAAAACCGCGATGTGGCACGCGATAAATTCGCTTGAGCTGAAAATCACTCATCGTTGTCAATGATCGGCAAACGACAACGGATGCACAATGGATGGAAGCAGCGCCTTGAGCGGGCCGAGTATGAGATGGCACTCGCCCGCGGGCAAGATGGGCCATGGAGATGGACGGGCCGGAAATGCTCTAGGAACGCGGCCGCGTCTTCTGCGGATCGTAGTGAGAAAGCGGCACGACGACAGCCGGAAGCCGCTTCTGCTGACCATCGAGCTTGCCGATTTCGACCTTGGTGCCGACGCCCGCGTGCGTGACGTCGACACGGGCAAGTGCGATGGTCTTGCCGAGGATCGGCGAGCGTGTCGCGCTGGTGACTACGCCGACCTGCGCGCGGCCGATATGGATGCAATCACCGTGTCCGACGGCTTCATTGGCCTCGATATCGAGACCCACCATCAGATGACGCGGATTTTCCTTTCGTCGCACCAATGCCTCGCGTCCGATGAAATCGTCCTGCTTGGATTTCAGGGGTACGGTGAAGCCGATGCCGGCTTCGAAAGGGTCGGTCTGGTCGTCGAATTCGTGATGGGCAAAGACGAGCCCGGCCTCGATGCGAACCATATCAAGCGCCTCCAGGCCCATGGGCTTCAGCCCATAGGGCTCGCCGGCTTTCCAAACAGCGTCGAAGACGGTGGCCGCATCTTTCGGATGGCAGAAGATCTCGTAGCCGAGCTCGCCGGTATAGCCGGTGCGAGAGACGACGACCGGTGCTCCCTCGAAATGGCCGATGCGGCCGACAGTGAAGCGGAACCATTCCAACTCGCCGATCGTCGGCTGACGCGGCGCCGTCCAGATGATCTCCTTGAGGATATCGCGGCTCTTCGGGCCTTGCAGGGCGATATTGTGCATCTGGTCGGTGGAGGAGCGGACCCAGGCCTTAAATCCCTTCTTCTCCGCCTGCTCGCGCAGCCAGATGCCGCTATAGTCGTCACCGCCGATCCAGCGGAAGTTCTTGTCGCCGAGGCGGAACAGCGTGCCGTCGTCGATCATGCCGCCGTGCTCGTAGCACATGGCGGAATAGACGACCTGGCCGATCGAGAGTTTGCGCACGTCGCGCGTCAGGCAATATTGCAGCAATTCCTCGGCATCTGGCCCCGTCACCTCGAACTTGCGCAGCGGCGAAAGGTCGATGACGACGGCGCGTTCGCGGCAGGCCCAATATTCCTCGACCGGTCCTTCCGAGGAGAAGCGGTTCGGCAGCCAGAAGCCGCGATATTCGGAGTAATCGCGCGTCAGGGCGGAGAGGCGTGGGTGAAACGCGGTTTCCCGCGTCAGTTCGGGGTCGGCGTCAGGGGTCATGCGATAGGCCACCGCTCGTGTGAATTTTTCTTTGCCGGAAAAGGTGCGGACATGGATATCGGTCGGGTCCCAGCCATTGGCCGCATCGATGTCATCGGGGCAGGAGGAGGAGACGCAGACGAGATCCGTCAGAGCGCGCATCAGGACATAATCGCCCGGTCTGGACCAGGGTTCGTCGAGATAGAGCTGGTTGTTGTGATCGACATTGGTGTTGTAGAAGTAGTTGAGCGCCTCCCAGCCTTTTCGGCCGGCGATACCGTAGGGCGCAAGTGCTGCATTGAAATTGTCAGTGCAGTTCACGTGGCCGGGATAGCCCATGTCGTCGTAATAGCGCGAATTGCAAGCGGTAGCGAAGGCGTCGTGGCGGCCGACCGTATCCTGGACGATCTCCACCAGTGGCTCGAAATCGCGGTCGAAGGCCTTCGACGGCAGGCCGGGAGCCGGATAGCTGCGGCCGAGCAGAGTGCGGGTCACTGTAGAATCAAGCGCGAGATCAAGGCCCTTGTCGACCTTGCGCGCGGAAAAGGCCTGGAAGTCGGTGCATTGCCGGCCATAGACATCGATGATCTGAATATATTCGCCGGCGCGGACAAAATAGGCCGAAGCGGTCGCCGCCTCGATGCGGATATCTTCGATCGGATCTGCGAGCGGTTCGGGCAATGCGGAAGCATAGTCTCGCAGGATCGTCGCGCGGCGGATTCTGACTTCAATAGGCGTTGCCGTATCCTGGGTCTCAGGCGACATGGCCATTCCTGGCGCACAGGCGACAAGCAGGCCTTTGGTCGCGATCGTGAATTCCGCGGTACTGCCTGCCGGTGAAGCGGCGCCGAAGAGGCGAAGCGCTGCCGCAGAGGCCAGATCGGCCCCACGCCGCTCCAGCGCCGCTCTGACGCGAGCCGCACTTTCATCCCTAGAGGAAAGAATGGCTTTCAAACCTGTTGCTTCGCCTGTCAATGCCGACCCCAATCCTGCGGATTGAAAGCGGCCCTTCTCGTCGAGGAAGGTGAGCTCGCAGACCTGCCCGCCTTCGCTATCCGTCACCGAAACCCGGTCGCCGGGTTCGACGCGCACGACCAGGGATCCGCCGCCCTTGCAGCGATAGCGCTCGGTATCTTGCGGCAGCGCTGGAATGCCCGGATAGCGGATAATGCTCGCCGAGACGGGCCGTATTCCGGCGGTTGACGGATGGAGATCTCGCATAGAGCCCTCTCGGGAAATGAGGCGTGTCGGACACCGGAATCATGCTGACAAAATGCCGTCTGAAAGTAAAGGGATATTGACTAAAAAGAAAATATCTTCACTATGCATAAAGGGCATGCATCTGGAATCCGCGCGCAGACTCGGCTCATGAAAACCTCCAGCAAGCCCCGCAATGCCATGGGAGGCACGTTCAGGGAGACGTACGAGAGATACGTCCGGAACAAAATGGGGAATATCATCAATGACTGACATCGTGGACGCCGGCGCTTCCGCCGGCACCGAAGGTAAGCTTATACGCGCGCTGGACTGGAAGGGCGCGTTCTGGGTGGCTGCGGGCGTGCCGCCGCTTGTTCTCTTCTCCATCGGCGGCATCGCCGGCACGACAGGCAAGCTTGCCTTCGTCGTGTGGATCATCTCGATGATCATGGGTTTCCTGCAGTCTTTCACCTATGCCGAAATTGCCGGCATGTTCGGCAACAAATCCGGCGGCGCCTCGGTCTATGGTGCGACCGCCTGGCTGCGCTACTCGAAATTCATCGCGCCGCTTTCGGTCTGGTGCAACTGGTTCGCCTGGTCGCCGGTGCTGTCTCTCGGCTGCGCCATCGCGGCCGGCTATATCCTCAATGCCTTCTTTCCCATCCCCGCGGCGGATTCACAGGCCGTGCTCAGCTGGATCAGCGCCCACGCGACGTCGATCACCGCCGATAGCCCGCGTGTTGCCGAATACATCGCAGCCCATGCCGGTACATCTCCTGACGATGCGGTAAAAGCGCTGCTCAGCGCCGATGGCGTTGCAGCTTTTACGCCGGCCATCCGCAACTGGTCTCTCGTCAGCTTCAACATTCCTTTCCTCGCGACCGCCAATATCAATGCCACCTTCTTCATCGGCGGCATCCTGATGCTGATCATCTTCGCGATCCAGCATCGCGGCATTTCCGAGACGGCAAGCGTACAGAAATGGCTCGCCATCATCGTGCTGGTGCCGCTTCTGATTATCGGCGTCTATCCGATCGTCAGCGGCCAAATCCTCTCCGCCAACGTGACCGGACTGTTGCCGCCGACAGCGGCGTACGCTGCGACCGACGGCACCTGGAGCAATGGCGGCTGGACGCTCTTCCTCGGCGGCCTCTACATCGCCGCCTGGTCGACCTACGGCTTCGAAACTGCGGTTTGCTATACGCGTGAACTGAAGAACCCGAAGACGGATACGTTCAAGGCGATCTTCTATTCGGGCCTTGCCTGCTGCATCTTCTTCTTCCTGGTGCCCTTTGCCTTCCAGGGCGTGCTCGGTCACGCCGGCATGCTGGCGCCCGGCATCGTCGATGGCACCGGCGTTGGTGAAGCGCTCGGCGGCCTGATCGGCGCCGGCCGGATCGTTACGCAGCTGCTCGTCATCCTGATGATCCTGGCACTGTTCCTGGCGATCATGACGGCAATGGCGGGTTCCTCGCGCACCCTCTATCAGGGCTCGAAGGACGGTTGGCTGCCGAAATATCTCGATCATGTGAACGAGAACGGCGCGCCGACGAGAGCGATGTGGACGGACTTTGCCTTCAATCTCTTTCTTCTCGCCATTGCGTCGGACACGAGCGGCTATTTCTTCGTGCTCGCCGTCTCCAACGTCGGATACATCATCTTCAATTTCCTGAACCTCAATTCCGGTTGGATCCATCGTATGGATTCCGGTCATGTCGAGCGTCCGTGGAAGGCGCCGTCCTGGCTGATCGGCCTCAATACCATTCTTGCCTTCGTCAATGCGCTCTTCCTTGGCGCTGGTGCCAAGGTCTGGGGCTATGCCAATGCTCTCTGGATCGGTTTTGCCTTTGCGGCTCTCATCCTGCCGGTCTTTGCCTACAGGCATTATGTTCGCGATGGCGGCAAGTTCCCGGCCGGTGCCATGGACGATCTTGGTCTGGTCGGCCAGGATCTGGGTGTCAGGAAAGCGGGTATCCTGCCCTATCTGGCGCTTGCCGGCGGCCTTGCCATCGTATTGATCGCCAATTGGGCCTTCCAGCTACCGGCATAACGGCTCTGGTCGAAGATGAAGCTCACGCTTGCAAGTCCGGCCTGTAACCAGGCCGGACTTGTTGTTGAATCAACGGATTTTAGACGCTGACCGTCCGATCATTCAGGCGCGACGATGAGGGTGCCGTCGATCTCGGCGTCTTCTTCTGATCGGCCGCGCTGCCGTGCCAGCCTTAGAAGCGTGGCTACCAGCAGGATGGCCATCAGCCCGAGTTCGACGGCGATCGCCGTGACCCCGGCAGAGAGATAGGTGCTGGAATATTGCAGCACCTGGGCAAATACGGCCCCGAGGATCGCCGGTCCCAGACCAAGCGAGACCTGCTGCATGGTGGCAAGCATGGCACTGCCGGCGCCGGCATGCTCATGCGGTACGTCCGCCAGCCCCAGCCGGTAAAAACTGTTGACGATAAGCGCCTGGCCGAAACCGATCAGGACTGTGGACGGAATGAGGTTTATGACGCCGGGCTGCGGCCAGACCGTTTCAAGCGTCACGATGAGCAGAGCAAGCCCACTCATCTGGATCACGCAGCCCATCGCCAGCATGAGCTCGCGGCGTATGTTCGCAAGCCGAGGCGTGACGAAAGCGGCCGAGGCGAAATAGGAGCCGCCAAGTGCAATCAAGGCGTTGCCTGATTGCAGCGGCGTCAGCCCGGCGCCGGCCTGCAAGGTAAGGGCGAAGACGAACATGAAGCCGCTCCAGCAGGTGAAGAAGAGTATGGCGATCAGCCCGCCGAAGCGCATGCTGGAGATGCGCGTGAGCGACGGCGGCAGGATCGGGAAGGCGCCCCGCGCCTCCTTGCCGCGCTGGATACGCCAAAGAAGTGCCACCAGCGGCAAGATCGGCACGAAGCCGAGCAGGCAAAGCCAGTTCCAGTGGAGTGACGGGCCGAGCGCTGTCGGCAGCAGGACCGAGAGCGTCAGCAGCGCCAGCGTGATCATGCCCGACCAGTCGATGGGAACCCTGCCTTGGCCACGCGTCTCGGGAACATGTCGCCACACGCTGAGCAGGATCAGGACGCAGACCGGCAGATTGATGAGGAAGATGCTGCGCCAGCCGGAGCCGGCAATATTGGCAGAGATCAGGAAGCCGCCGAGAACCTGCCCGACGATGAAAGCGATGCCGCCGATCGCGCTATAGAGCGAGACCGCGCGGGCGTGATCGCGTCCGGTCAAGCTGACATGAATGGTCGCCAGCACCTGCGGCACCATGAGTGCCGCCGCAGTTCCCTGCATCGCGCGCGCAACGATGAGGAAGGTGACTGATGTCGCCACCCCGCATAGCAGGGAGGCGAGGCAGAACATCAGCACGGCCAGGCCGAACATGCGCCTGCGGCCGAAATTGTCGCCCAGGCGCGCACCCATCGCCAGGCAGACGGCAAAGGCGACGCCATAGGCGGCGACGAAAAGTTCGAGTTCGGTCTCGCCGGCATGCAGCGAGGCGGAGATGGCGGCGAGGCCGACATTGATGATGGAAAAATCGAGCTGAAGCAGCAATTGCCCGGCGAGCAGGATCAGCAGGCCGAACTGGCCAAGCCGGATTGGTGCGGATGACATGGGGACCTCAAAGCATTTCCAAAACTGAGTCCACAGCGTTCTACACCTATGTTAAACTGGTACAAGACACCTGTTTAGACTGGTATAAAAAGTGTCAGGCTGGAGAATGGAAATGCACGGTACGCTCGATATCGTCCCCAATCAGATGCTTTCGCGGGCACAGGAACTCGGCGAGATGTTGCGAAGGCGGCGGGAATCCCTCGACCCGCAAAGATTGGGACTCGGTCGAGCAGGGCGGATTCGTACACCCGGATTGCGGCGGGAGGAAGTGGCGTCGCGTGCCGATATCGGCATTACCTGGTACACCAAGCTGGAGCAGGGCCGGCCGATCCGCGTGTCGCCGCGCGTGCTTCTCTCCGTCGCGCATGCTTTGGAATTCAACGAGGTCGAGACGGAGCACCTGTTCAGATTGGCCAATCTGCCGGTTCCGCCCCGGCTCGAAAATCCTCGCGTCTGCGAGCCGCTCACCGAGGCAAGCCAGCGCATTCTCGATCATCTCTGTCCTTATCCGGCTCTTATTCAGACGAAGCGCTATAATATACGCGGTTTCAACGAGGCCTATCGCCGCCTCGTCGGCGTCGATCTCGATGCCGTCCCGCCCGAGGACCGGAACTGCATCTATCTTTCCCTCGTCAATCCTGCCTGGCGCGCAAGCCAGGCCGATCCCGACGAGATGCTGGCCAATATGGCGGCGCTGTTTCGTGCCTCCATGGCGGAGCATCTCGACGATCCCACCTGGGAGCGGCAATTGGAACGCTATATGAGCGCTTCCGATCAGTTCCGCATCGTATGGGATCGCTACCAGCTCAAGGGCATCGAGAATACCGTCAAGCGTTTCCGCCTGGCGGATGGTACGATCCTGCCGCTGCAATCCAACAATTGGTGGGCAAGCCCCAGCAATGACGACCGCATGATCGTCTACACACCCGTCGACGAAGCCGGAGCGGAAAGGCTGAGCGCAATGATGAAGCGCAGGCGGGCTTGCTGAGCGGGAAAGCGGCAGAACCCCAAAGGATCGATCACCACGAATGAACTTGCGGCAACTTCCGCCCGTTCGTCGGGCATTGCGCGTTCCGGCACTGTCAAAAATGGACGTAGGCTTTAAACGGCAGCCTGCCTAACGTGCCGGCAGCAGACAAAGCAATGGCCGGTCTGGCTGGCAGCTTGCCGTCAAGGACCGCCCATCGCGCGGAGCTGAAGTAACGGACTAATAGTATCAGAGTAGTTTCACTTGCAAGAGCGAGTCCATCTGTGATGTCGCAGTAGCAGTGGTCCTCGAAGGAGGCATGATGGAACGCTTTCGCCACCTTATGGGAGGCAGCCTATCGCCGAAGCAAGTCGCCACGCTCCAGAAGGTGCTGGACAACGTCACCAGTCAGCCCTGGTTCGATAACAACGAACATTGCCGTAATGCGCTGGCCGGGCGTCTGACTTTTCTCATAAAAATTGGAATAGAAAACACCGCCCATCTCCAAACCATCGGTGTTTGCTGGGCAGTTAATGACTTCAACCGCGATGTGATAAAAACGAATCGAAGGAAGCCGGTAGAGATAACGGGGATAGGGAAGGGCGAGCAGCTTCGGCTTGAGGATTACCGGTGATATTTGTATCCCGAGTCCGACCTCAACGGATATCTTCGTAAAATTTCGATCTCCCGCCGCGGAGCACGATTTCATCTGAGACAGAAAGGAAATCGCCCGTGAGCAATGCAGTTCAAGTCTTGTCGGCCGGCAGCCTGCGTCATGCCTTTCCGGCGATCATCGGCGCCTTTGGAGGGGAATTCGGCATTGGCATCTCGCTGACGCTCGGACCCGCGGGGCTGCTGCGGGAAGCGATCGAGGCAGGCACCAGTTTCGATCTTTTTGCCTCCGCCAACTTGGCGCATCCGCGGCGGCTTGTTTCTATGGGTCTTGCAGAAGATGCGGTCCGCTTTGCCCGCAATCGGCTCTGTGTGCTCTCGCGTGCCGAGCTTGGCCTGACGACGGAGAATTTTCTCAGCGTCCTGGCCGATCCCGCCGTGAGGATCGGCACGTCGACACCGGGCGATGATCCAGGCGGTGACTATGCTTTCGAGGTTTTCGACCGTATCGAAGCCCGGCATCCTGGAAAGGGCGACGCGATCCGGTCCCGCTCCCGGCAATTGGTGGGCGGGCGCAATTCGCCGCCGACACCACCGGGCAAGGGCGCTGGTTACCTGGTCACCGATGGCGTGGTCGATCTGATGATGAGCTATTCTTCAAACGCGCGTCTTCTGGCAGGTGATCCGGCTTTCAGCGTTGTTCCTGTCCCCGACGAGTTTCAACCGCTCATCGAGTACGGCATGGCAATTCGCACGGATGCGGATGTCGAAACCAAAGAGCTGCGCGACTTTCTATTGTCGCCGACCGGGCAGGAGATCTTGAGCGAAGCCGGCTTTTCTCCGGTCAGCTGAGAATATCAGCTGTTCGGCGGCGCGCTCGAGCGCAGATAGACCTCTGCTTCGCTCTGCAACCATTCGCAGAAAAGAACGGATTTTCGGTTCCGGCGGGCTCGGCGCAGCGCCACATATTCGTGGCCACTTTCCAGAAAGCCATATGGCGCCATCAGCCGGCCGAAACGAATGTCGTCACTGACATAGGGCCACGGGGCGACGCAGACGCCAAGGCCCGCACTCGCAGCTTCGAGCATGAAGTAAAAATGCTCGTATTCGACGCGTGGTCCGGCGGCGACCGATCTTTCCGAACGGGCAAGCCAGTCGCCCCATGCGCGCAGCCTTGTGCGCGTATGAAGCTGGGGCAGGCCGTCGAACTCGGGCGTCGACGCGGCAAAAAGCGATGGCGCGAGCACCGCGCCGGTTTGCTCCGGAAACAGGAAAATCACATCGGCGCCGGAAGGCCATGGCGCGATTCCGACGCGGATCGCCACATCGAAGCCGTCGCGGCTGAAATCGACGGGCTTTGACGAGGCTGACAGGCGCACTTCTATGTTGGGGTATTTCGCCTGAAACCGATAGAGGCGAGGAATGAGCCAGCGCATCGTAAAGGTGCCGGGGCAGGAGACGTCGAGCTGACCGTCTTCGGTATCGGCTACGGCTCGCACCGACAGATCCATCTGGTCGAACGCGCTCGTCAGCCCGTTCAAAAGGGTCATCCCGCCTTCGGTCAGTCTCAGCCGGTTTTTCGGCCCTTCGAACAAGGGGACGCCAAGTAGCTCCTCCAGATGCTGGATCTGCCGGCTGACGGCGCTGTGCGTCACATTGAGCTCGTCTGCGGCAAGCGTCATGCGGCCGAGCCGGCCGGCCGCTTCGAACGCGCGTAGTGCATTCAGGGAGGGCAAGCGTCTAGTCATGTGCATTTTCCGAACATTGGTTGTTCGAACATATCGTTTTTCTTCCGGGAAAATAGCGTATTTTTTGACATCGAAAGAAATGGACAACGTATTCATCGAACAATGACACGACGATGCAACGGCATTTTCGCGTTCGGCGAAGCTTTGTCTGACAAAGCAACGGAGGCATGAGGTGCAAGGCAGATATCAGGATGGCAGTGCAGGCGATGCGAATTACGGCGTGATCGGATCGGGTTATATCCATTATCGCCAGCCGGACCCCCATATAGCCGAATTCATCCGCGCCGCTCTCGGCGATGCGGAAACCGTGTTGAATGTCGGTGCCGGCGCTGGTTCCTATGAGCCCGTCGACCGGCAGGTGACGGCCGTCGAGCCGTCGGCCTCCATGCGCGCCCAACGGCCGGCGCATCTCCCGGTCGCGATCGACGGGACGGCGGAACATCTTCCTTTTGCCGATCGGAGTTTCGACGCGGCAATGGCGACCTTCACGGTGCATCAATGGTCCGATCTCGACCGAGGGCTTGCCGAGATGCGGCGCGTCACCCGCGGCCCTGTCCTGGTGTTGAGCTGCGATCCGCATTTGCTGGAACGGTCGTGGCTACACACCTATGCGCCTGAAATGATTGCGGTCGAGGCACGACGTTATCCGGAGATGGCAAGGATCGCGGCCGCACTCGGCGGCAATTCGGAGATCAAGGCGGTGCCGATCCCGCTGAATTGCGTCGATGGCTTCGGCGAAGCCTATTATGGCAGGCCGGAACGAATGCTTGATCCCGGCGCGCGGCTTGCCAATTCGGCATGGAGCTTTGTCGATGCCTCCGTTGGTGAGCGTTTTGTCGCCGAACTTGGCCGCGATCTCATCGACGGATCCTGGGATCGCCGTTATGGCGCCCTCCGCACGCAGCCCTTCTTCGAAGGCTCGCTGCGTCTCATTATCGCGAAACCTTGAGGAGAGTGCCGTGAGAGACGAATTGCGCATACTAAAGTCCCTGGCCGGGCCGTTTCCGTCATTCGAGGCGGATCTGACACCCGACAATCCGCGAGACCTGTTTTCCGACTGGCTGCGCGATGCCATCGAGGCTGATATCAAGGAACCGCATGCCATGGTGCTTTCCACGGTCGACGAGGATGGCGTACCGGATGCTCGCGTTCTCATTCTGAAGAACCTCGACCAGCGTGGCTGGCACTTCGCAACAACAGGCAGCGGGCCGAAAGGCCGGCAGATTGCCGCCAATCCCTCTGTGTCACTCACCTTCTACTGGCCGCAGCTCGGGCGGCAGGTGCGGCTGCGCGGCATGGCGTTTCAGGCCGAGGCGCATGAGCGGTATGCCGATTTCCGTGCACGTGCGCCGGGCGCCAAGGCCGTCGCCCTGACCGAGCGGCAGAGCGAGCTTCTGGGTTCATCGCAGGAGCTCGACGACGCATTGGCACTGCAGCATCGGCGGTTGCGGGACGAGCCCGACCTTGTCGCTGCAAATTGGGCGCTTTTCATCGTCATGCCGCATGAGGTCGAATTCTGGCAGGGCGATGCCGAGCGTAGTCACCATCGCTTGCGATACCGGCGTGGAAAGGCGGGCTGGCTGAAGGAGCGGCTCTGGCCGTGATGATTTTTCGCTTTGATGGCCGCAGTTGTCCGTTTCCGTTGCTTTGGGCGGAAAGATTAGACCGCCATTGTGACCGCTGAGGATCAGCATCCCTCAGATGCCGAGATCGAGTTGGGGCTGTAAGCTCCCATCGCCGGCCTCTTCGTTCGTCAAAGACGAAAGCGTGATGCCGAGCAGCCGGATCGGCCGCGCAAACGGATGGACGGTTGCCAGAAGCGCCGACGCTGTCTCGAGAACAGCGCCAGCGTCTGCGACCGGCAGCGAGCTTGTCCGACTGCGTGTCGCCTGGGTGAAGTCCGAATATTTGATCTTCACGGTCACCGTCTTGGCGCTGAAACCGCCTGTTTCGCAGTAGCGCCAGACCTTCTGCGCTAAGGGCCGCAGCTCCGCCGTCGCCAGCTCGAGATCGTCGATATCCTCGGCGAACGTATCCTCTGCGCCAATGGATTTGCGGATACGGTCGGGCTTCACCTGGCGTTCGTCGATGCCGCGGGCAATGCCGTAGAAATAGGGGCCTGCCTTTCCGAAATGCTCCTGCAGGAAGGCGAGGGATTTCGATTTCAGATCCAGCCCGGTTTCGATCCCGTATTTGTGCATGCGCTCGGCGGTCGCCGGCCCGACGCCGTGGAACTTCTTGACGGGAAGCGTTTCGACGAAGGCCGGCCCGTTCTTTGGCGTAATGACAGCCTGGCCGTTGGGCTTGTTGAGGTCGCTTGCCATTTTGGCGAGGAATTTGTTGTAGGAAATGCCGGCCGAAGCATTGAGGCCGGTGACCTGCTTGATCTTGGTCCGGATCTCCAGCGCGATCTCGGTGGCGATTTCCATGCCCTTGTTGTTCTGGGTGACGTCGAGATAGGCCTCGTCGAGCGACAGCGGCTCGATCATCGACGTATATTCGGCAAAGATCTCGCGGATCTGCTGCGACACTGCCCTGTAGACATCGAAGCGCGGCGGCACGAAAATCAGATTCGGACATTTGCGTTTTGCCGTGACCGACGGCATCGCCGAGTGAACGCCGAAGGCGCGGGCCTCGTAGCTTGCGGCCGCCACGACGCCGCGTGCAGCTGACCCGCCGACCGCAAGCGGCTTGCCGCGCAGCTCGGGATTGTCCCGCTGTTCGACCGACGCATAGAACGCATCCATATCCACATGGATGATCTTTCGGACGGGGGTTGCGTTGGCGTCATTCATGGCGATCTCGGTCATCATGCTGCAGGTTCAAGCATGGGCCCTTCAATTGCAGAATCCGAAACAAATACAGAACATATCATCGCTTATCACGATATCAAACCGGCTCCGTTGCCGTGCCGGAAAGACGCAGGCAAATCTCTCCGCGGCAGTCATTTGCAAGTGCCACCTTGAGATGCCTTCGAGGCTTCTTATTTCTTGTCCGTCCCCCAATACGGAGCCTCACAATGGGCCAAATCGCAACCGAATCCCTTTCCAACCTGCTGATGGAAATCCTTCCGCCCGAGCATGACGAGGAATCTCGATCTAACGGAACCGCGTGCCTATGCTGCCAAAAGCAGCGATCTGCACGAAAGATGGATGAGGACGGCTGCGGCATATGTGACGAATGCCTGGCGCCATGACGGACGGCGCGCTGTCGGACTTCGAAGCTGCGCTTGCAAAGCTGTCCGACGGCTATTCGGAGGGGCGTTTTCGAGGTCGCCCCTGGGGTGTCACGGTCAAGCGATCGGCTGACGGTAAGCGAGTTTGGCTCTATGGCGAGGAGCTCGGCGGGACCGATATCGTCAGCTTCAATCTCTATGTCCTCTCCGGAGCAAGCCTCACCCTCAAGCCCTGCGAAATGTCCGCGTCGAAGGTCGTGGATTTCGTTTTGGGCTTCATGCCAGCTCAAACGCAGCCGGTATAGGCCCGCTTTGCTTCAGCGGGTGGAGAGCGGCGGCGGAGGCGGCTGCGTGGTTGAGCCGGGACCGAGCGAGCGCTGGACCATCACGGTATCGGCCCAGCGGCCGTAGCGATAGGCAACGGCTGGCAGAAGGCCGACGCGAACGAAGCCGAAGCGCTCGTGCAAGGCGAGAGAGGCTGCGTTGTCGGCGTCGATATAGCCGATCATCTGCCGGAAGCCGGCCGCCGCGCAGGCGTCGATCAGTCCGCGCATCAGCAGGCTCCCGACACCCTGGCCGACATGGTCGTGATGCACATAGATCGAATGCTTGACGGTGTAGCGATAGGCCGGGCGCTTGCGAAACAGCACTACATAGGCATAGCCGACAACCTTCTCACCCTCGATCGCAACGACATGCGGGAAGCGTTTGTCCTTCAGATTCTTGCGCCGTTCGCGCAGATCATCCGGCTGCGGCGTGTCGCTATCATCAACCCCGGCCTCGACGCCGCGATGAATATGGCGGCGATAGATTGCCAGCATGGCATCGACGTCGCTCTCCCGGGACGGGCGAACGATGATTGTTTTATCCTGCTTCATGACCAATCCGAATTTTCCAGCCTATTCCGCGACGACGTAGGTATAGAGCCGGATTTTGCCGGATGCATCAATCTCGCGATAGAGCCCCTGGATCTCCACCTCGAAACCGGGGAAGGTGTTGAAGCAGGTTTCAAACATCTTGAGATAATCGATCATGGGCTTTGCCTGCTCTGTCAGGCGCTCGCCCGGCACGATGGTCGCGATCCCCGGAGGATAGACGACGAAGGGTGTCGTCGCGATGCGGCCGGCAATGGCGTCGATCGGCAGATAGTCGACATCGTTGCGCACAAGGCAGCGCGCAGCATCGTGCGGCGACATGGCGATCGGCGGCAGGTGTTCGGCGGAAAACTGTTTTGTCTGCAGGGCGCTCACATCGGCCTGGCGGAAGAAATTGTGCATTTCAGCGCAAAGATCGCGCAGGCGCACGCCTGCATAGCGGCCGGGACGGCGGCGATAGAATTCCGGAATTGCCTCTTCCAGCAGCGCATTGTCGTCATGAAGCTTTTTGAAGGCGACAAGGCCGCTGATCAAAGTGCCGGCCTTGCTGGCCTCGACACCGGGTGTCAGAAGGAACAGCAGCGAATTGAGGTCGTTCTTTTCCGCGACGATACGGTTTTCGCGCAGATATTGTGCGACTACGGGTGCCGGTATGCCGTGTTCGGTATATTTCCCCGTCCGACGATCAAAACCCGGCGTGAGCAAGGTCAGCTTGTTCGGGTCCGTCATGGCAAAGCCCGGCTCCATGTCGGAAAAGCCGTGCCATGCCGCGTCGGGCGTCAGGTGCCAGAAGGCGGGATTGGTGGCGAGCTGGTCGGTCGCGACGCTTTCCCACGGCACGTCATGCACGGCGCCTGGGCTCGACACATCCGGGATCGCGACCCGATCCGGCACGAAAGGCTCGAAGAACCAGCGGCGCTCGGGACGATGTTCTTTCTCCTCGAATTCGCGGCGCACGGCGCGGATTTTCTTGCGCAGTTCGATACCGAGACGGATCGTGTCGTCCCAGAGCACTTCGCCCGAGCGGCCCTTCATCATCTGCGCGCCGACGTCGAGCGAGGCGAAGAGCGGATAGAAGGGTGAGGTCGAAGCGTGCTGCATGAAGCTTTCGTTGAAGCGCCGGTGCTCTACGCGGCGCTTCTGGCCGGTAATGTGCCTATCCTTCATGTGGATCTGCGAGGCCTGCGAGAAGCTTGCCAGCTGCTTATGGGTGGATTGGGTGGCGATAATGCCAGGCGCATCCGGGCCAAGGTCGGAAAGACCCATGGCGAAGCGCCCGGCATAAAGCGGGTGAAACTTCATGAAGCCCGCCCATGCTTCGTCGAAGAGGATGTAGTCGCAGAGATGGCCGATCCGCTTGAGGATCATCTCGGCATTGTGAATGGTGCCGTCATAGGTGCATTGCTCCACGACCGCGACGCGGAACGGGCGGGGCTTCTTGTAGGCCTCCGGATCTTTCACCAGCGGATGGGTGCGGATACGCTTGCGCAGCGCGTCCTCGTCCATTTCAGCGAAATCCATAGGACCGATCAGGCCATAGAGATTGCGTCTGGTCGGAAGATAGACCGGAATGCCGCCCGAGATCATCAGGGCGCCGTGATGGGCGGCTTTGTGGTTGTTGCGGTCGAACAGCACGAGATCGCCATCGGTGACGAGCGCCGAGAGCGCGACCTTGTTTGACGTGGAGGTGCCGTTCAGCACGAAATAGGTCTTTTCGGCGCCGAAAATCTTGGCCGCTTCCTTTTGCGCGGCAAGAGCTGGTCCCTCATGGGTCAGGAGGTCACCGAGATCGAGCACGGAATTGTCGAGATCGTCGCGAAACACCGCTTCACCCAGATGCTCCATGAACACGCGGCCGATAGGGCTGCGGCTGTAGAAGATGCCGCCATTATGCCCTGGGCAGGTCCAGAGGTGGTTGCCTTCCTCGGCGTAATCGACAAGCGCACCGAAGAACGGCGTCTTCAATGTTTCGGCATATTGTTTCAGCCGGCTGATGAGGCTCTTTGCGATGAAAGCGGGCGTTTCTTCCGACAGGAAAACGTAACCGTCGATAAAATCGAGGACCTCGACCGGCACATCCTCGAAGCGCTTGCGGCGGATCAGCAGAATAATGGGGAATTCGAGGCCGCGCCGGCGCATGAGGTTGATGAGGGCGGCTGTCTTGCCTTCTAAACCCTTCTTGCCCCAATCGACCAGCATGCAGCCGATCGCGGCGTCGGTCTGCACCGCGATCTCGGCATCTTCGAGATTGCGCGCGCGCACCACCTCGAAACCGGAGCGTTCGATCTCCTCGACGATCTGGTTATAGCGGGCACCTTCCAGGTCCTCATTGTCGAAGGTTGGCGTTGCGAACAGAAAGTTGAAACGTCTGAAATAATCCATATCGATACCCGCTCCTGATTTGGCATGAGGTGTCGGCGTATTTCATGACATGGATGTGACAGAATAGAGGACGTCCCAAACCCTATCGATGGCCATCGCCGGGCAGGTCGCTGGCCCGCCGTTTCATGCCGGATTGCGAACGCGGAATTTATGGATTTGTGGCCGCTCAGTGAGCGGCAACGGTCCAGAAATAATAGGCAAGCGGGATGGCGAGAAGGTACATGCCGATCGAGACCTGCCTCGCCTCTCCCGACAAGATCTTGACGATGACGTAGAATAGCAGTCCTCCAGCGATACCGGTGCCGAAGCTATTGGAGACCAGGGTCAGAAGGACCATCATCAGGGCGGAAAGACCATCGGAGAAATTCTCCAGGTCGACACGCTTCAGCGCGCTGAACATCGACATGCCGACGAGGACCAGGGCGGGTGCGGTGGCGGCGGCCGGGATCATTAGCGCAATCGGGGTAAAAAGCAAAGTGAGCGCGAAAAGAGCCGCCGTTGCCAGCGAAGCAAAACCGGTGCGTCCGCCTGCCTCCGCGCCGGTGGCGCTCTCGACCAGCGCCGTGGCGGAGGGAATGCCGAGCAGCGGACTGATCGTGGCGGCAATCGAATCGACGAGGAACGGCTTGCCCAAATCCGCCATATTGCCCTCTTCGTCAACCAGACCGGCTTTGGCGCCGACCGCGAGTGTCGTGCCTAGGGTCGAGAAGAACTCGGATGCGAAGAAGGCAAAAAGATAGGGGAAATAGTCTATCTTCAGCGCACCGAGGAAATCGAGCTGGAGGCCGATCTCGGAGATGCCATGCGGCGCTCCGAAGAGTGCCGTGGGCACTTTGGTGACGCCGAGCGGAATGCCGAGCAGCGTGCTGCCCAGGATGGCCCAGAGGATCGGTCCCGGCATTTTTCGCCCGCGCAGAAAGACGGCGAGGAAGATGCCGAAGACGGCAATGATGGCCTGCCCGGAGCTGAACGAGCCGAGCATGAGCGCGTGGCTCTTGGCGTTGACGTCGACGAGACCGGCATTCTTGAAGCCGAGAAGGGCGATGAACAATCCGATCGCAGCGCCGAGCCCGAGCTTGATCTGGGCCGGAACCATGCGAGCGATGACTTGTCGCACGCCGAGCACCGTCAGCAGAACGAAGATCACACTCGACCAGAAGGAGATGGCAAGACCCGTTTGCCAGGGAATGTGCTCCACGGCTGCCATCGTCGGCCCCACCAGAACCGAGCCACCGATGCCCGGCCCGACAACGAAGGGCATATTGGCATAGAGCGCCATGAACAGGGTTGCGCCGATGATGACGAGAATGGTTGCGGTCGTCGCGGCGGCGCGGTCGATGCCACCGGCGGAAAGCAGGGAAGGGATCACGACGAGAAGATAGGCCGCTGCCAGGAAGGACGTCATCCCGGCAATGATTTCCGTCTTCGTATTGGTCTTACGCTCGCCCATGCGAAAGTAGGTCTTCCACCGCGGCTCCGACGTATCATCCGGTTGCCCGACATTCGTATTTGGGGCCATTGTCTATATCTCCTAAGTCGGCAAACGTTGCCGTGCGGTCTGATGACCTCAGTTTCGGCTTGCAGCCAGAAGCGGTCTGATATCCTGGGTGGTTCCGTCGGTAAGCCCGAGATCGGTGACGTGCGGGCCGGGGTTGCAGGCAAGGCTTGCCCCGACGACCGCCTTGAAGGTGCGAACGGGCGGCATCCAGTCAGCGATGGCATCGGCTGCGGCACGCAGCCTGGCGAAGTTGTCGGCCACCTCTTTTGCAGGCGCATCCGACAGCAAGCCGCAGACAGGTAGGGCGAGCACGGCCGTAACCTTGCCGTCGGCCGCCGTCGCCATGCCGCCGCCGGCCTCGATGACCGCATTGGCCGCCGCAGCCATATCCGCAGGATCGCGGCCGAAGACCGTGAGGTTATGGCTGTCATGCGATATGGTCGTCGCTAGCGCACCGCGCCAATGGCCCCAGTCCTCCAGGATGCCGATGACCGGCGTCGGCTCTTTTCTGCCATGGCGGTGGATGACGGCCATCAAGAGCATGTGATCAGGCAGAACGGGCTTGCCATCTTCGACTTTGACGACCGCCTGTCCCCATTTCGTGAATCGCGGGCTGACGACGGTGTTGACGCGAGCATCAGTCATGCCTGGCAGAGTGATGGTGAAGTCGGTGGCGGAAAGTTTCTCAAGCTTTACGGTGTCGCGATAGGCATCCGAGGACACGCTCTTGCCGCTTCCAATAAGATTGCCGTCTCTGGCAACCTCACGCCCCGATGCATAGACGCGGTCGACCACGATCTTTTCGAGATCGGAGAGGATGACGATATCGGCGCGGCGGCCGGGCGCGACCAACCCCAGATCGTAGCGGTTCAGCCACATGGCGGCGTTGAGCGTGGCGGCGCGAATGGCATCGATAGGCTTCATGCCATAGCCGATCAAACGTCTTAGAACGGATGACATTGCGCCATCATTCACAAGGTCGTCGGGGAAGACGTCGTCGGTGCAGATCGTCAATGTCTGCGGCAGATGCGGCAGCTTTTTCAGCACTTCGACAACGCCAGGCAGGACATAGTCGTGGGAACCGCGTAGCTCGATGGTCAGGCCCGCCCGCAATTTCGCCAGCAAGTCCTCGCCCGAGGTGAGCTCGTGATCGGATTGGATGCCTGCGGCAACAAAGGCCTGCAACTCCGCGCCTTCGAGCCCGCGGGCATGACCGCAGACGCGCTTGCCGCTTGCAAGTCCTGCTTCGACGATGCCGCGCATCGGCTCGCTTCGCTCAAGGACCCCATGCATGTTCATCACTTCGGCAACGCCGGAGATCTCCGGCCAGCTGAGCATGGTTGCCATTTCGTCTGAGCGGAATTCTGCGCCGGCAAGTTCCAGGCCGGGCGCAGAAGGGACGCAGGATGGCGCCAGGGTCAGGAAGCGCAGCGGCAATTGGCGTGTTTCCTCAAGCGCCCACCGAATGCCGTCGAGGCCGGCAACGTTGCCGATTTCATGCGGATCCCAGCAGACCGTCGTCGTGCCCTGGGGGACGACCGTTTCCGCGTATCGCCTTGGCGTCACCATCGAGCTTTCGACGTGCATATGCGTGTCGATAAATCCGGGCGTGATGAATCGCCCCGAAGCGTCGATGGTCTGCTTTGCGTCCTTCCTTGTCCCCGAGGCATGAACGCTTGCGATCAAGGGGCCGACAAGGCCGATATCGGCCGGCCTCATCTCCGAAGTCGCGACATCGACGAGCGTTCCGCCGATGATGAGTAGATCGAACTGCTCAAGCCCCAACGCCGCCCGCACGGCACGATCGCGCAGCTCAGACGAATGGAGGTCGTGGGGTTCATTCGGCATGTCTGCCTCCCTTGGCAAATGCGGATGGGCGCGCGGTGGATTGCCGCAAGACGAGTTCCGTCGGGAATATTCCGCTGGTCTCGATTTCTCCGGCAACGAAGGCGAGGGCGTGGTTTGCCACCGCTTCCAGATCCTGCCGGACGGTCGTGAGCGGTGGGGAGACGATTTGAGCCCACATCAGATCATCAAAACCGGTGAGCGACATGTCTTCCGGAATGCTGCAGCCTCTGTCTTTGATGGCAATGGCAAAGCCGATGGCGAGGGCGTCATAGGCGGCGGCGCAGGCCGTAAAATCCCGCAGATCAAGCTCATGGCCGAGGGCGCTGCCGGCTTCGAAAGTCGCATCGCTGTGTCGCAATGCCGGTTCGATCCCAGCCGGGCGGAAGACCTCGCACATTCCCTCGACGCGCTCGCGCGCCACCAGCGAATTCTCTGGGCCGGCGAGGATAAGAAGCCGGTCGTGACCGAGCTCGAGCAGATGGCGGGCGATGAGACGTCCACCCTCGCGGTGGTCGCTGGCGGCGACATTGCCTGTTGTGGCCGCGCTGTCTATGACGGCGACCGGCACCGAAACATCCTCAGGCATAACGGTCGTGCCGCGCGTCGGTATCACGATCAGTGCATCGACGCCGCGGGCGATCATGGTCCTGATTTCGAATTCCTGCTGTAGCGGTTCACCCTGACTGTCGCCAATCAGAACGGCGAGGCCGCGCCGCTTGGCGGCTCGTTCGATGGCCTGGGCAAAGGCGGGAAACAAGGGTTGGCCGATATTCGGAACCAGCAGGCCGATCGTATTGCTCTTGCCAGTGCGCAGAGCCCGGCCCGCATGGTCAGGCACATAGCCCAGCCTTTCCGCTTCCAGGCGAATCTGCTCCGCAAGGGCTGGCGACACCCGCCCTGTGCCGCGCAGGGCATTCGAGACCGTTGCCGTGGAGACACCCAGCGTGGTGGCGATTTCCCGAATCGAAGAAGGGCGTGTCTGGCTCATCCAAGAGCGCGCTCCGGTTTCCTTGGTTAAACGATTAATCAAAGCGGCGTGCGTTTGCAAGAGCGTCCCGTAGCGTAGCAGGGCTATCGCATATGGACGGATGAGCACCGGAAGTTCCTTCTCCCCGGCGGGGAGAAGGTGGCCCGAAGGGTCGGATGAGGGGGCTGCCGGTTTGAATAGAGAGATTTTCGTGCTCTTGGCAGGCACCCCCTCATCCGCCTGACGGCACCTTCTCCCCGAGGGGAGAAGGCGGACGCGGCAACGACGTCATTTCATACGCGATAGCAGCCCTGCGTTGCGCAGGGGAAAGTAAGCTCCTGCAATGCCGGCGCCTGCTGCAGTTGCGGACGATGTTGGCCGCTCAGCCTATCTGAATTGAAGTGTCAGACGGCAACCAGATGGCTGGGAGAGACGGTTCGATACTCGCGTGGCTTGACCAGATAATCGACGGGCCGGATCGGGCTCTTCAATTCGTCGCTCGCCGCCATGCGCTTCTCACGTCGGCGATCGGGGTCGGGCACTGGAACGGCCGCCATCAGCTTCTTCGTGTAGTCGTGCTGCGGATTGCCGAAGACGGCGGCGCGGGGGCCGATCTCGACGATTTCGCCGAGATACATGACGGCGACACGATGGCTGACGCGTTCGACCACTGCCATATCGTGGGAGATGAATAGGAAGGAAAGGTTTAGGCTCTGCTGCAGGTCGAGCATCAGGTTGATGACCTGCGCCTTGATCGACACGTCGAGCGCAGACACGCTTTCGTCGGCGACGATCACCTTCGGCTGTAGTGCCAGGGCGCGGGCGATACAGATACGCTGGCGCTGGCCGCCGGAGAATTCGTGCGGATAGCGGCTGGCCATGTCAGGCGTCAGCCCCACCTTGCGCAGCATGTCGGCGACGATCTCTTTCGCCTCCCTTGCCGTTCCCATTCTATGTTCGAGATAAGGCTCAGCAATCGCCTGACCGACCGTCATGCGCGGATTGAGCGAGGCGAACGGGTCCTGGAAGATCATCTGCACGGATTTGCGCATCTCGCGCATATCACGCTTGCCAAGCGAGAGCACGTCGCGGCCGTCGACGATGACGGAGCCGGATTGCGGCTCGATCAGCCGCATGATGGCGCGTCCGGTGGTCGACTTGCCGCAACCGGATTCGCCGACAAGCGACAATGTTTCGCCGGCAAAGAGATCGAACGAGACGTTTTCGACCGCATGCACGCGGCCTCTGAGCTTTCCGAAGAGGCCCGAATGAATGTCGAATCGCTTGGTAAGGTTCTTCACCTGCAGAACCGGCTTTTCCTTTGCCACTGTATCCGGCACCTCGGCAGGCATGTCGGACTCTCCCGTCGCCGTATCGACGACGGGGAAGCGTAGTGGCCGGTCATAGGATTGCATCGAACCGAGCACCGGCACCGCCGAGAGTAGCGCGCGGGTATAGGGATGCTGGCCGCGATGGAAGATGTCGCCCGTCGCACCTGTCTCCACCTGCTCGCCGCGATACATGACGACCGTGCGATCGGCGATTTCCGCCACCACACCCATGTCATGCGTGATGAACAGGACGGAAGTTCCTTCCTCGTGCTGCAGCATCTTGATGAGATCGAGGATCTGGCCCTGGATCGTGACGTCGAGAGCGGTGGTCGGCTCGTCGGCGATCAACAGCCTCGGCTTCGAGGCGAGCGCCATGGCGATCATGACGCGCTGGCGCATGCCGCCGGAAAAGCGGTGCGGATATTCGTCGAAGCGCGAGGCGGCCGAGGGAATGCGGACCTTGTCGAGCAGCCGGATCGTCTCGGTCTTGGCGTCCGCAGCCGACATGTCCTTGTGACAAAGCAAGGCCTCGGAAATCTGGTCACCGATGGTGAAGAGCGGATTGAGAGAAGTCATCGGCTCCTGGAAGATCATCGACACGTCGTTGCCGCGCACCTTTCGCATCTCGTGCTCGGGAAGAGACAGCAGGTTGCGGCCGCCGAGCATGATCTTGCCCTCGATGCGGCTCGAATCGCTCTGCAGCAGCCGCATGATCGAGAGCGAGGTGACGCTCTTGCCCGAGCCGCTCTCGCCGACGATCGCCACCGTCTCGCCCGGTGCAACCGAGAAGGATATATTGCGCACCACAGGTATCCATGCGCCATCCACCAGAAATGAGGTGGTGAGGTTCTCGACGGAGAGGATGGGTTCGACGGCCCCTTCGGCCTTTGCCTGCGACGTACTCATGTTTGCTCCCTTCTTGCGATCCCTGCCACAGTTCAGTCCGGCCAGTTCAGCACGCTGTCGAAGCGATGCCGGCTGCGGTTTTCGATCGGCGTCGCGATGATCTCGTTGGAGGCGCGTGCCTTGTCGAGTTCCTCGGCAAGCCTGGTTGCCACGATCGTCTCCTGGCCGGGATGCAGGTTGCATGGATCGAGATAAAAATAGTGATGCTCCACCTCGTGGTCCCGCACGATGATGGGCGGGTTGCCGCGGGCCAGCGCCGCCGCAAGATCCCAGGCGGTGATATGCGCCTCGGGCGCCGAGATGATAACGCGCATGCGGTCGAGCGGGTTGTTGGTGGGATCGGGTTCGATCAGGGCGGTGACACCGGGGCGGCCGTCGAGCGTTCGATTCCATAGGTTCAGATAGCCGGTCTCTCGTTCGCGGATGCCGGCATGGTCACGCTTTTCCCAGGCCTCCAGCGCGGCCATGGTGCCATAAATGCTTTCCTTTCCGACCTTCATGCCGCGGCCGATGCCCATGTTCTGCAGGAAGGCGTTGCGCACCAGCTCCTTCTTGCCGGCAACGATGCCGGATGTCGGGCCGCCGAGGAACTTATGGCCGGAATAGAGGGCGATGTCGGCGCCCTGCGCCAGGAAGAGCTTGAGGTCATATTCCGAAGCGGCATCGACGATGACAGGCACGCCCTTGGCATGCGCGATCTCGACGAACTCGGTCAGGTGCAGCAGGCCGTAATCGACCACATGATGGGAGACGACATAGACGGCTGCCGCCGTCTTCTCGCTTATGGCGTTTTCCATGTGGAAGCGATGCGTCGATGTTGCCTGACCGATCAGCACGACCTTGCCGCCGGCAAGGCGGATCGCCTGATCCACGGGGGCGCCGTAGCTCACCACATGGCCCGTCTGCACGATGACTTCGTTCTTGTCCGGTGCGGCATCAGGCAGCTTCTCAATGGCAAGCAGGTTGTTACCTGTGATGGCGCCGGCGACGGCGAGGCTGATGCCGGAGGAGCAGGATGCCGTCACGAAGCCCGCCTCGCCGCCCGTCAGCCGGGCGATAACGGCGCTGGCCTTGCGCTGGAGGTCGTTGATCTCGACGAATTGTGGGAGGATCGCCGTCATCGCCGCAATGGCTTCGGGCACGACGATCGATGCGCCGAGGCTCGTCATGGTGCCTGATACGTTGATGACGGGCCTCAGGCCGATCTTGCTACGGATATCATCGGACATTCTATCTCTCCAAAGTGACGACTGGCGATTGTCATCGACAGTTATGCCATAGTAATGTAATAGCTTCTCGAAATCTCACGAGGAGCGTTGATTTGGACGCCAAGACCTTACCCGCCGCACCCCCTGAAGACGCCGATTCTATCGGGGAAGCGGAAACGAAAGGCGCGCGCCGTTCGCGCGTGAGCGGCATCGACCGCGCGCTGCAGGTGATCGATTATCTCTATGAAACCGGCGCGCCAGCTGGACCCTATGCGATTGCCAAGGCGATCAAGGCACCGCTTTCGACTGTCTATGTGATCATCGACGATCTGGTTGAAAAGAACATGCTTGGCCGCAATGCCGACGGCTCCGTCTGGCTCGGGGCGCGTCTCTACCACTACGGTCTTGCCTATGCCCGGTCGCTGGATTTCATGAGCGTCGCCACGCGCGAAATGCACGATCTTTGCCGTCAGGCGAGCGAGACGGTGCAAGTCTGCGGCCGCGACGGCGACAACATGCTGGTGCTGGCGATGGCGGACGGACCAAGCCATTTCCAGGTCGCTTCCCGTGTCGGAACCCGCGTGCCCCTCAACTGGACTGCCTCGGGCCGATTGTTGGTCGGCCACTTGCCAGAAGAGGAAAGGATCGAACTTTTCAAGCACTGTGCCCGCACCTCGCCGACCGGTCGGGCCGAGATTGACGCTGGCGTACTTTCTGATGCCGCGGGCAAAGCGTTTGAGGAGCGCTTGTCCATCCAGGTGGCGGAATCCGATTATGCGGTTGCCTGTATTGCCTCGCCGGTCGTCGATCGCGAAGGCCAATGCGTCGCGACCATTTCGATCGTGCTTCCCGAACAGAAAGCCGTTTCCGACGGCGACCATTATGGCGAGCAGGTGCGCGCGGCTGCCGAGCGCATCGAAAAGCTGATGGGCTGGCGCAACCACTGAATTCGTCCTCCTTTGAGCAATTCCAGCAAAAGCGCGACGCGGTTTTGCGTCCGGAATTGCGTAAAAACTAGTCGTTGAGCGACACGATCGCTTCGATTTCGACGGTGATATTGCCGGGAAGCGAGCCGAAGCCGACAGCAGAACGGGCATGTTGGCCCGCCTCGCCGAAGACTTCGATGAAGAGATCCGAGCAGCCGTTGATGACGCTTGGATGATCTTCGAAATGCGGCACGGCATTCACCATACCGAGCAGTTTCACCACCCGCTTCACCCGGGAAAGGTCGCCGAGTGCACTGTGCATGACGGCAAGCAGGTTGATGCCCGTCAGCCGCGCATGCTGATAGGCCCGGTCGACGCCGACATTACCGCCGACCTTGCCGGAATGGAGGTAGCCGTCCAGCTCCCGCGGCCCTTGACCCGACAGATAGAGCACGTTGCCTTCCCGAACATGGGTGACGAAATTGGCGATCGGCGGCGGCGGCGGTGGAAGCTCGATGCCGAGTGCCGCCAGTCGCTGGTAAGGTGTTTGCGCTGCTGAAGCGGCCTGTGTTGGGGACGTGTTCACGTATGCTCCTGCTATGCGAGCCTGGTGTTTGATTAGCGCCACGAGTAGCCATGGCTGTGGCGGACGAGCTTGCGGGCGCGGGGCACGTAGCGGCTGGCGGTGATCGCCTCCGCGCCGATGATCGCGTAACGCGGTTCGAATAGCTTCTGCAGGCGCGAGACGTCGCCATTGGAATCGGTCGCTTCGAGATCCGCATCCACGAGATCGAAGATGGTGAAGTCGGCGCGCTCACCGACCGACAGCCGGTTGTCCATCGAAAGCTTGATGACCGAGGCCGGCGCATGGGTGACAGCGTCCACGACCTTGTTGAAGGGCATGCCGACCGAGAGCAGCTTCGACATGGTAGTCGCGAGATCCCAGACCGGGAAGTTCATGGAGTGGCCGTGCAGGTCGGTCGAGATCGAGTAGGGCAGCAAGCCGCGCTTGATCGCGGCTTCCGCGACCTTGAAGGAGAAAGAGGCGCCTCCATGGCCGATATCGAGCCGGATGCCTTCGCCGGCGCAGCGCTCGGCGAGATTGTAGAGGTCCTCATCCTCCATGATGCTCGACCCGGCCTTGCCGTTGAAGCAGTGGGTGACGACATCGCCCGGCCCGAGAATTTCGAGCACTTCGTCGTAGAGCGCGGGCGGCTCGCCGACATGGACCATCATCGGCACCTTCAGGATCTTGGCGATCTTCTTGCCGAGCTTGACGGGTGTGGCCCCCCAGGAGCCGGTGATCACATGGCTGGCACGGACCTTGATGCCGACGATATGCTCGCTGTTTTCGGCATAGCATTCGAGGATGCGGTCGAGGTCGATGTCCTTGATATCACGCAATTCGGGGACGCGATTGCAGGCAACGAGGCCGATCGAACCGAGATTGAGGAAGGCCTTGATGCGCTCCCTGGACGGTTCGATGATGTATTCGCGAAAGCCATGAAAATTGGCTTCGCCGGCCGAACCTGCATCGACCAGCGTCGTGACACCGCGCTCGGCGCCGCATTCGGAGGGGCGGATCGAGATATCCGTGCCGCCATGCCAGATATGGACGTGCAGGTCGACCCAGCCGGGAGAGATCCAGGCGCCCTTGCCGTCGACGCGTTCGACATCACCGGGAGCGGCAAGCTGCGGGCCAAGCGCGGCGATCCTGCCATCAGCGCCGACGAGAATGTCGATGACGCCGGCGGCGGTATCGCCACCGAAAGCCACGGGCTTCACATTGGTGAGGAGGAGCGGCTTGCCCGCTTTTTCACCGGTCATTTACAGGTCCTTTCGAAGTCTTGGATCGAGCATGTCCCGCAAGCCGTCGCCAACCATTTGCAGCGAGAGCACCGAGAGAATGATGGCAAAGCCAGGGAAATAGGTCATCCAGTCGGCCTGGCCGATATATTGGCGGCCGGCGGCGATCATGGTTCCCCAAGTCGGGATTTCGGGGCTGACACCGAGGCCCAGAAACGACAGCCCGGCTTCGGCCAGCATGGCGCTCGCAAAGAGAAACGAGCCCTGCACCAGGATCGGCGACAGGAGGTTTCGAAGGACATGCCGAGTCATGATGTGAAACGTCGATATGCCGAGAGCCTTTGCCGCCTCCACGTAGGGGAGTTCGCGGATGACAAGCGTCGAGGCACGGACGATGCGGGCCAGCCGCGGTGCGTACACGATCGACAGCGCGACGATAACAGTCGTCAGCGACGGGCCGAGGGCTGCGACAAGCGCGATGGCAAGCAGGATATCGGGAAATGCCATCATCGCGTCGATGAGGCGGGCGATCGGCGTGTCGAGCCTTTGGAAGAAACCGGCGAGCAGGCCCAACGTGACACCGATCACCGCCGACAGCGCCACGACGGCTGCTCCGACGAGCAGCGACAATCGTCCTGCATAGATGGTGCGGGAGAAGATATCGCGGCCGAATTCGTCGGTGCCGAACCAGTAAACCCCACTTGGGGGCTTCAGTCGATTGACGATCGAGAGTTTCGAGGGCGAATAGGGCGCGACCCAGGGGGCGAGGATGGCAAGCAGCACGAAGATCGTCAGCACAATGAGGCCGGCGGCGACGGTCTTGCGCTTCAGAAGCCGGCGAAGGAACTTGCTTCGCTCGCTCTGTGCCTGCTTTGGTGTATCGGTTGCGATATCGGCCATCAGTAGCGTACCCTCGGATCAACCAGCAGGTAGAGCATGTCGATCGCAAAATTGATCAGGACGTAGAGACCGGCGATGACGAGCAGGGCCCCCTGGATCACCGGATAGTCGCGACGCAGCACAGCCGAGACGACGAGGCTTCCGACGCCTGGCAGGCCGAAGACGGTCTCGGTGACGACAGCGCCGGAAATCAGTACGGCAGCCGTCAGCCCCAGAACGGTCAGGATTGGAATGAGCGCGTTCTTCAGCGCATGTTTGAGAACGACGCGGCGTTCGATCAGCCCTTTGGCACGAGCGGTGCGGATATAGTCGTCGCCGAGCACGTCGAGCATCGATGCGCGGGTGAAGCGCAGGATCAGCGCCGAGGAGACGAGACCGAGTGCTACGGCCGGAAGTGTCAGAAGATACATGCGATCCAGGAAGCTTGCGCCTGGCCCGCCATAGCCGGACACCGGGAACACTCCCAGGCGCACCGCGAAGACCTGCATCAGGATGAGGCCAAGCCAGAAGCTTGGAATGCTTGCAGCCAGCATGCCGATCGCCATAGAAGCCTGATCGACGAGCGATCCGCGCCGGTAGGCGGCATAGATGCCGATCGGCAATGCGATGACGCCTGCGATGAGGAGCGAAAATAGCGTCAGAAAAAAGGTCGGCTCGGCGCGTTCAAGAAGCGCGGAGGAAACCGGAATATTGAGGAAGATCGATTGGCCGAGATCGCCCTTCAGCAACTGCCCGACATAGAACAGGTATTGGACGACGATGGACTGGTCGAGGCCAAGCCGGGTTCGCAGTTCGGCAATATCCTGCGCGGTCGCATCCGGGCCGAGCATGACGGCGGCCGGATCGCCGGGGGTCACGCGCACGATCACGAAAACGATCGTGACGACGAGAAACATCACGACGATCATGCCCGCGAGACGTTGAAGGATGTAGCGTATCATTGGGTCGGTTCCCACATCGGTTCCGCTTTTCTTCGACCGGCGGAGCCACTCTATTTCTTTGTTCTCTCGCAATTCCGGATGGAAAACCGCTGCGCACTTTTCCTGGAATTGCTCTAGGTCTGCAAACGGACAGGATCGGGAACGGGCGCCGGCCGCGACCGGCGCCCGAGCGCCTTGGGAGGCTTATTTCTTGATCGATGCGTTCCAGAAGTAGGGCCATGGCGCGGGGTCCACGCCCTGAAGCTTGGTGGAGATCGCTGCAACGGCGTTGAAATCGCCGATCTTCATCATGGGAGCTTCATCATAGATGGTCTTTTGAACATTCGCCCAAAGTTCGACGCGCTTCTTGGGGTCGACCTCTGTGTTGAATGCGTCGATCGCGGCCTTGCTCGTCGGCGTCGTCCACCAACCGGGCGAGCTTGGCGACAGCGTGCCGATGAGCGCCGGTTCCGGCAGGAAGGGGCTGTGGCTGATATAGATGTCCCACAGCGCCTTGTCAGCACGGCGTTGGGTCAGCGTCGCCCAGTCGACCACCTGAAGGTCTACCGTGAAGCCTGCCTGTTTCAGATATTCGGCCGCAACCTGCGCCATCTTGTAATGGAACTCGTACTGGCGGCTGGTCAGGATGCGGATCGGTTCGCCCTTGTAACCTGCCGCCTTGGCGGCAGTCGCAGCACCTTCCGGATCGGCGACGTTGTAGTTCCCTTTGACGCCGGCATCCGTGCTCCAGGTAAAGGGGGCAGGGTACATGTTGCCGTCAACCGTATAGAAATTTGTGCTGCCGAAGGCTGCCGCCAGCATATCTTCCATGCTGAGCGCCTGACGGATCGCTTTGCGGATCGCGACATTCTTCGTGATGCCGTCGGCGGTATTGAAGACGAAGACCGGATAGCCGAACGGCTTCAGGAGCAGCGGCTGGGTCGCCGAAGCGGACTTCAGCTTGTCGAAGGATTCGACCGGAAGACTGTCAATATAGTCGTACTGGCCGGAAATAGCCGCCTCGACGCGGGTATTGGCGTCGGGAACGGGGACGAAGCGGATTTCGTCTAGATATTGATGGCGGGCGCCGCCGTAACCGTTGCTCTCGCCATCGCGCGGCTTGTAGCCGTCGAAACGAACCAACTGGATATACTGGTCCGGCTTGCGCTCCTTCAGCATATAAGGGCCGGTGCCGATGAAATCGGTCATCGTGTCCGCCTGCTTGCTGGCCGGAATGATGATGGCGGCGGAGTTGTTGAAAGCAAGCAGCGAAGTGAGCGGGGCATAGGGCTGCTTCAGCTTGATGACGATGGTCGCCGGATCCTGGGCGGTGATTGATTCGATGAAGCCGCCCGCCTGCTTGCCGCGCGATGCCAGCTTGATCCAGCGGTTCAACGAGGCGACCACATCGTCGGAAGTCATGACGCTGCCGTCGTGGAACTTGAGGCCGGTCCTGAGTTTGATCGTGTAGGTTTTGCCGTCGGCACTGATCTCAGGCAGGCTTTCGGCAAGCAGCGGCGTGACGTTCCATCCCTTGTCGAAGGTGTAGAGCGTTTCGAAGATATGTTGGGTGACGATACCGACGAGATCTGCGGTGGAAGTCATTGGATCGAGCGTCGGCGGCTCGCCGATCGTCGCGACATTAATAACGCCGCCTTTTTCCTGGGCCGTCAGCAACGAGGGCGCCGCAATCAAAGCAGCCGCAATCAGGAATCCGAGTCCTAACTTCATCGATATTCTCCCAATTATGTTCCACAGTTATGTTATATACATTTTTATAACAGAATACAGGACGTATAGGGGCTGTCAATGGCGGTGAAAACAAGGACGCATCACCTCGAATACGCAGAGGTTCCGTCTTGCCGAAACAGTTTGGTCGGAGCAGATTGCAGCGATAGAGGAGATAGTGCATGGCGCCTTACGATACTTCCGGTTCCAACGTGAACGGTATCGAACCTCGCTGGACGTCCAGTGCAAAGAGCGGAGTTGGCACGGCGCTTTCGCCAGCCTGCCGTATCTGGTTCACCCTCAGCCACGGCATCCTGAACGAAGTCTATTATCCCCGCGTCGACAGCGCCTGTACCCGCGACATCGGATTGCTCGTCACAGGTCCCGACGGTTATTTTTCGGATGAAAAGCGCGATACGGAAAGTGTCGTCACGACGGTCGAGGATGGCGTTCCGGCCTATCGGTTGATCAATACGGCAATCGACGGCCGTTATCGGATCATCAAGCGCATCATTGTCGATCCCATGCGCAGCAGTCTGCTCCAGCAGATATCGTTCGAGCCGCTTGAGGGAACGATCCACGATTATCGTCTCTATCTGCTTGCCGCTCCTCATTTGGTTAATGCCGGTTACGGCAATACGGGCTGGGTGGGAGATTATAAGGGCACGCCAATGCTTTTTGCGACGGGCACAGGCGGCGTCTCTCTCGCGCTTGCCGTCAGCGGCGGCTGGAAGACAGCATCCGCCGGCTATGTCGGCAATTCCGACGGATGGCAGCAGTTGCGCAAGGCAGCTCAATTGGACCCGTCCCTCGCGCGTGCCGCCGATGGCAATGTCGCACTGACCGGCGAGATCGATCTGATCGGCGGCAGCGACACCGTCACCGTATCGCTCGGCTTTGGAAGTCACGCCAAGGAAGCCGGCTACAATGCCCTTGCCAGCTTGCAAGCCGACTATGACAGCGCCGAGCGCAGCTATGTTGCCGACTGGCGGACGTGGCAAGACGGATTGCTGGCTTTGGACGAACCGAGAGCGCCGCCGCCCGAAGTCAATCGCTATCGGATATCGACAGCCGTTCTGGCGACGCACCGGCCACTCTCCTTCGAAGGTCCGGCCGTTGCCTCTCTCTCCATTCCGTGGGGCTTTGCCAAGGGCGACGAAGACCTCGGTGGCTATCATCTGGTCTGGCCGCGCGATCTGGTCGAGACAGCCGGCGGCTTCCTGGCTGCAGGCGCTTCACAGGATGCGTTGCGCATTCTGGCCTATCTGCGCGTCATCCAGGAAGAGGATGGGCATTGGCCACAGAATTGCTGGCTGGACGGCGAGCCCTACTGGACCGGGATACAGATGGACGAATGTGCCTTCCCGATCCTACTTGCCGATGCGCTGCGCCGCGAAGGGATTCTTACAGGCGATCTTCTGCTGTCCTACGTGCCGATGGTCGAAAGCGCCGCACGCTATGTCGTCGTCAACGGTCCCGTCACGGGTGAGGACCGTTGGGAGGAAGACGGCGGCTTTTCTCCCTTCACACTGGCGGTTGAGATTGCTGCGCTACTGGCGGCGGCCGATATTCTGGAAATTGCCGGTCAAACGCATAATGCGGATTATCTGCGGCAGACTGCGGATGCCTGGAACGACCAAATCGAGCGCTGGACCTATGTCAACAGCGATGGGGAAAGTGCCGCTCTCGGGGTCAAGGGCTACTATGTCCGCATTGCGCCGCCTGAGATCGCCGACGGAAGCTCGCCCGCCGATGGTTTCGTGCCGATCAAGAACAGACCGCCCGCTGAATCCTTCCTACCGACCGCTCGTGTCGTCAGTCCCGATGCCCTGGCGCTGGTACGGTTCGGATTGCGTGCCGCCGACGATCCTCGCATCATCGACACTGTCAGGGTTATCGATGCCCAGCTCAAATGCGAGCTGCCGCAAGGGCCGCTATGGTATCGTTATACCGGTGATGGCTATGGTGAGCATGAAGACGGTGGGCCATTCGACGGCACCGGTATCGGGCGCCCATGGCCGCTGCTGGCAGGCGAGCGCGCCCATTATGAGCTCGCGGCCGGCCGGCGGGAAGCGGCTCTTAAACTGCTCAAGACGCTCGAGCAGTCTGCAGGACAGGGTGGATTGCTACCGGAACAGGTGTGGGACCAACCCGATATACCGGAACTAGGACTCGCCCTCGGAAAACCTTCCGGCAGCGCCATGCCGCTTGTCTGGGCTCATGCCGAGCATATCAAGCTCTTGCGCTCGCTGAGGGACGGGGTGGTTTTCGACATGCCGCCGCAAGGTGTCGAGCGCTATGTAAAAAACAAGGTGACGGCACCCTTCGTACCATGGCGTTTCAACAACAAGCTGTCGCAGCTTTCCGTCGGCAAGCGCTTGCGGATCGAGGTCATGGGGCGGGCGATCATTCGCTGGAGTGTCGACGGTTGGGCTAACGCCAGCGATACCGAAACGAGCCAGAACGGCTTCGGGATACATGTCGCGGAGCTGCCATGCGAGCGCCTGCCTAAAGGCGGGTCGATTGCCTTTACCTTTTATTGGCCTGACACCGATCATTGGGAGGGAGAGGATTTCTCCGTCTCGGTCGTTGAAGCGCCATAGTGCGATCTGTGCCGTCTTGGATAGAAAGTGTGGGCGAATATGAGCCAGGTAATAGAGAGCCGCAAAACAAACGTAAAACTGAAGAAAGCCGTGGCGCCGGCTGCAACAGAAGAGCTTGTCGTCCTGGCGATCGATCTCGGCGGTTCGCACGTCAAAATGCGTCTCAGCTCCGGCGGTGAGCGCCGCGCGGCCGTCTCGGGTCCGGCAATGTCGGCAAAGCAGATGGTTCAGGCCGTCAAGGAGCTGACGGGCGATTGGCGCTACGACGTTATCGGCATGGGATATCCAGGCCCGGTGTCGAACAACAAGCCGGCTGCGGAGCCACACAATCTCGGACCTGGCTGGCAGGATTTCGATTTTTCCGCCGCTTTCGGCAAGCCGGTCAAGCTTGTTAACGACGCCGTGATGCAGGCAATCGGCAACTACAGAGATGGCAACATGCTGTTTCTCGGCCTCGGCACCGGATTGGGTTCGGCGATGATTGCCAATCACGTTTGTCTGCCCATGGAGCTCGCCCACCTGCCCTACAAGAAGCGGGGCACCTTCGAAGACTTTATCGGCGAGCGTGGCCTTGAGAAATACGGCAAGAAGAAGTGGCGCCAGTCGGTCGGGGAGATCGTTGAAAGATTGAGGGCAGCGCTGCTGCCCCATGAAATCGTCATTGGCGGCGGCAACGCCGAAAAGCTCAAGGAGCTGCCACCCGGTTGTCGTGTCGGCGAGAACGAAAACGCCTTCCTCGGCGGATTTCGCCTCTGGAAGGACGCGACTTTAAGCTTTTAGATTGTCCGTATCCATCTGTCTTGAATGAGGCGCCGCAACCATCGCTTTGGCGGGGCAGTTTTCATCAAAGTTTCTTGTCGCGAATGGTCACGACCCCGAACGGATTGAACTTATACTCATCTTCGTCATAGCGGGTGTCGTCGGATAATGTGGCACGACGAGCCGCTACCGCTGCGGCGATACCCTCGTGTGCCATTTGATCGCCGATCTCGTCAATCAGAGCGGCGATTTCAAGCTGTTCGTCATTGGTCGACGGCTGCTGCTCGTCTTTCCGGACAAAGGTAACGAGCACGTCCGGCAATCCGACCAGATGGTTCCCTACGCTTGCCATGCCCTCTGCATCGTCGCCAATGGGCCGGCGCGCAAAGGTGAGGCGGCAGGTCTTGGCAAGTGCCAGCAGATCATCGGAATCCGCAGCATTGCGTCCTTGCGCGCAGAGCTCTTTCCATCGCCGCACCCCGTGAGCCACCCCCGAGGTCTCGCCCTTTACGGCGACCGCACTATGATCGAGCATATATTGCACGAACATTAGGGCCTTTGCGGATGTTGCGACTGCCGTTTCGGCGGTCATGGGCGGGCTGAGCATGTAAAGGACGGACCCATGCGTGGCGACGGCATCCTCGTCGGCCTCTTCATAAGCATCGGGGTTCACACGGTCCCAGCAGATATTGAATGAACGGACCATACGGTCGTCCGGTTCATTCTGCGAACCGTCTTCATCGGCGGTGAAACCATGGTCGAACTGGGCGATGGCGGCACGGGCGCTCTGCAGGAGCGCCGCAAGACCATTGTCTTCCCCGAGAAAGCAGAGCACATGACGCGGTTTGTAACTGGAGCGGGAAGCTGCAAACGCCGGCGGCTGGCTCGCGGCCCGGCTGGGAGACGGTCTGCTCAGAACGAGGCTGCCGAAGAATGCAAGAATGCCGCGCCGCATCGAATTCATTCCGGTGTCCTCATGATTCATATCGACAGAATTGAAAGCATTCATAACGACGGAGCCAAGCGTGTCATATCGCATTCGGTTTGCTTTCGTTGCAACCCGATTTTATCGCCATTTCGTCGGCGCACCTTCCAGCTCAAGAGTGTGGCGTGAAGTTTCATAGGCTGCCCGATCCTCTTGCTCTCGCAAATGGAATAGCCGGCTCATGGACCGTATTTCAACGACACTTTCTCCCGCTCAACGACGTCGGCAAACAGCCGTAGCGCGCCGCTTGGCTGTTCATCTTTTCGCGCGAGATAAAGTGGTGCGGTGAGATTGGCGCCGCGGTCAAGCCTTAGATAGGCGATTCCGTTCGTCTCCAGTTTCGCGATCGATCCTGGAATGATTGAGATTCCGAGTCCAGCGGCCACCAAACTGAGTGTCGATAGCAACCGCGGAGCTTCATGCCGTATTTTCGGGCTGAAACCCGCAGCAAGGCAAGCCGCTATGATACTGTCATATAGCCCCGGTCCTGAGGGACGGCGGTAAAGTATGAAAGCTTCGTTTGCGAGCTCCGACAATCGAACGCGGCGAGGCTTCTCTCTTTTCGCCATCGCCAGGGGATGACGATCTGGAAGAGCGACCAGCATCTCTTCATCGAGAATTCGGGAAATCACAAGGCCGCTCGACTGTGCAACGGGAGAGCGCACGAGTGCGACGTCGAGAAGGCCGGAATGCAGCATGGCGATCAGATCGGGCGTACTGGCTTCCTCAAGCTTGAGCGCGACATCCGGCGATATCTCTCCGAGCGAGCGGACGGCCGAGCTGACCAGCGGATGAAAGGCCGCTGAACTGGTAAAGCCGATGGCGAGGCTTCCCTCCTCTCCGCGGGCATTGCGCCTTGTCGCTTCTATCGCAAGATCGACATCGTGGAGGATGGTCCTCGCCCTCTCCACGAAGGTTCGCCCCGCATCCGTCAGCTCGACGCCTCTCGGCAGACGTCTGAAGAGCGACGCACCGACGATGGTCTCCAGCTTGGCTATCTGCTGGCTGAGTGGCGGCTGCTGGATGCCAAGCCTTTCCGCCGCGCGAGTCATGTGACCCTCGTCGGCAACGGTCACGGCATAACGAAGATGTCGAAGTTCGATCATGACATATCTCAAACATATGAATGACGTTTAATCCATATATTGGACGCATGATCGGTAAAAGCCTATTTTGACGGCTCGTTCGACATAAACACACAGGCCACGATATGGATGCCATTTCTCATTCCGGTGTTGCTCAACGTGAAGGACCAACGGTCGCCGAGCTCTTCTTCGGCTTTTTCAAGCTCGGTCTCATCGGTTTTGGCGGGGTGCTGCCGCTCGCACGCCGTATGGTGGTCGAGGATCGCAAATGGCTGACGGGAGAGGAATTCACCGAGCTCCTCGGGCTCTGTCAGTTCCTGCCCGGCGGTAATATCATCAATATGGCGGTTGCGATCGGCTCGAAATTTCAGGGCGTGGCGGGCGCTTTTTCGGCTCTTCTCGGCTTGATTGTCGCGCCGACGGCGATCGTGATCGGTCTCGGCGTCGTTTACGATCAGTTCAATAGCGATCCGCGCATCCAGCACATGTTTGCCGGTCTTGCTGCAGCCGCAGCCGGTCTGCTGATCTCGATGGCCGTCAAGATCGTGCTGCCGTTGCATCGCAGGCCTGTCGCCTTGGTCATTGCCGCCATTTGCTTTGCTGCCATCGCCATCGTCGGATTGCCTTTGCTGCCGACCATGCTGGTAATGGCACCTCTCAGCATTATCGCCACCTGGAAGCTTGAACTATGACCACGACCCTGCTCGCTCTCGCGATCATCTTCACCCAGCTTTCGCTGCTGGCCTTCGGCGGCGGCAATTCCATTCTCCCCGAAATGCATCGGCAAGTCGTCGACGTGCAGCATTGGATGACGGCGCAGCAATTCGGCGCGCTGTTCGCATTGGCGCAGGCAGCTCCCGGTCCGAACCTGATGGTCGTGCCTCTGGTTGGCTGGCATGTTGCCGGATGGGCGGGCATGCTGGTCACATCAGCTGCAAAGTTCGGGCCTTCTTCGGTCCTGACCTATCTGGTGCTCCATCTCTGGAACCGCTTCAAGGACAGGCCGTGGCGAAGGATCGTCCAGGCGGGGCTGGTGCCGATGACCGCCGGGCTCGTCACCGCCAGCGCGGCTGTCATTACCGAGGCATCAACCCAGGGGTGGATTCTGGCGGCAATTGCGGCCGCGGGCGCGCTTGTTCTTTCCACGACCCGTGTCCATCCGCTCATCGTTCTGGGCATCGGCGCATTGATCGGCTTAAGCGGCATTGGCCAGGTATGAACAGGAAATCGTCCGACGAAATGTCCCTCCCTCCGTAGGGACGCTGATTGCAATTGCTCACCAATCCAAGCATCGAATAGCGAATTGCCGGCGAGGGGTGGGGAAAAATATTTCTCCATGGAGTATATAGACATTATGCAATTACTTTTCGAATAGCATTGCCACCCATAGCTTGATCGCCGGTCTAATTCGTCCGGAGCTGACATGACAAGGCATATTCGATTCAACGCGTTCGACATGAATTGCGTCGCGCATCAGTCCCCCGGACTATGGAGGCATCCGCACGATAAGTCGTGGAAATACAAGGATTTGGACTATTGGCAGGATTTGGCGCGGACGTTGGAGCGCGGCATTTTCGATGGCATATTCATCGCCGACGTCATCGGCTATTACGATGTCTACAAGGGCTCGAACTATCATGCGATCGAGCAGGCCGCGCAGATACCGGTCAATGATCCGATCCAGCTCGCCGCGCCGATCGCGCTTGCGACCGAACATCTCGGTATAGGAATAACGGCCTCCACCTCCTTCGAGCATCCTTATACGTTTGCCCGCCGGCTCGCCACCGCCGATCATCACACCAAGGGCCGTGTCGGCTGGAATATCGTGACCTCCTATCTGGAGAGCGGCGCGAAGAACATCGGTCAGGGCGGCCTGAAGACCCATGACAACCGTTATGAGGTCGCCGCTGAATATGTGGAGGTCCTCTACAAGCTTTTCGAAGGAAGCTGGGAGGAGGGCGCCGTGCTGCGCGATGCCGAGCGCGGCATTTTCACCGATCCTACCAAGGTTCACGAGATCGGTCACAAGGGCAAGTATTTCGACGTTCCCGGCTACCATCTCTGTGAGCCGTCGCCGCAGCGGACGCCCGTGCTTTATCAGGCAGGCGCATCGGGGCCCGGCAAGGCCTTCGCAGCCAGCCATGCCGAATGCGTCTTCGTCGCGGCTCCGACCAAGAGTCTGCTGCGCGCCTATGTCGCCGATATCAGGCAGAGGGCTGCGGCTGCCGGCCGCGATCCACGGAAGGTGCTGATCTATAATCTCACGACGTTGATCGTCGCGGAGACCGACGCGAAGGCGCAGCAGCTGTTCGAAGAGTACCAGAGCTACGCGTCCTATGACGGCTCGCTTGTCTTCATGTCCGGCTGGAGCGGCATCGACTTCGGCCAATATGCGCCGACCGACGAGTTGAAGAAGGTCGAGACCAATGCCATCGTCTCGATGATCGAGCATTTCGGCGGTAAAGACAGGGTCTGGACCGTCGAGGAACTCGCCAAATGGGGCGGAATCGGCGGAACCGGTCCGGTATTCGTCGGATCGCCCTCGACCATAGCCGACATCCTGCAGGAATGGGTCGAAGAGACAGACATCGACGGCTTCAACCTCGCTTATGCGGTGACACCCGACAGCTTCGAGGCGGCGGTCGATCTGCTCGTTCCGGAACTGCAGAAGCGTGGAGTGTATCCGACCGCCTATCGTCCGGGTACCCTGCGCGAAAAGCTCTTCGGCGAGGGACCTTATCTGCCGACTACCCATCCGGCCAATGGTTATCGCGACATCGAGGCCGTCAAACGCCGGGACGCGGAACTGGCCGCACCGCTGCGCAAGTCGGCAGGCGTCTAAAGCATGTCGTGCAAAAGTGCGCAGCGGTTTTGCGACAACGACATGCCCCAATCAAAGACCTAGGAGACCTGTGCGCGGGTAGGCTTTCTGCTTGAATTTGCTGTATTTCCTCGGATGGGAAGCGTATCGCAGGCGTCGGCATACGCGGCTTGGAACA
>NZ_JAQJCG010000034.1:0-41717 GCF_030182565.1 Rhizobium centroccidentale
TGCGACCATCAATGCTGACCTCCTCTCAGCCAGCATCTTGAATCATATTCGACATCAAAAGGGAATCCACGATTCAAACAAAATCTGAACCGCTCTAGCGGATGGCAGAGCCGCCATAGCCTGAAAACGGGACGGATTGGTAGCGACGGCCTCCGCCAGCAGGTCATTGGCACGCCGCGCGAGATCGATGCCTTGACGGCCGAGGTTATTGAGGCCGGGTGTCGTCAAGGAGAGAACCTGAACATCAACGCCCGTTTCGTCCATTAGAGGCAGCCGTTGGTCTCCGATATCGGCAAGCCGCTCGCCGATCACCCCCTGATTGAGACCGAGTGTCCCGTCACCGGCGCCGGGTATGGTGTTCCACGCATCCTTTACCTCGTGAGGAAGGATGTGTTCTTCGATCGCGATGATCTTCATCCCTGAAACCTTTATATTTTGCTTCTCGGTGATTTCAGCTTTTGCCGGTCCGTGCACGGAGGATGGCTCGCTGAAAGGGAGCCGGAGACCGTCGCTCAGCCGCTGGCGGTCAATCGCTCGACGAGAGCTTGGCCGACGCCATGCGCCGAAGCTGGATTCTGCCCAGTGATCAAACGGCCATCGGTGACGATGTTCTCCGACCAATTGGCCGCAGCCTGATGCAGGGCGCCGCGTTGCTTGAGAGTGGTCGCCAGAAGATATGGAACCACATTCGTATATTTGACCTCGGCTTCCTCCTCATCGGTAAAGGAGGCAAGCTTCTTGCCAGCCACGAGATAACTGCCGTCGGACAGTGTCGCATTCACCAGCGCGGCGGGGCCATGACAGACAGCCGAGACGATGCCGCCCGCTTCCCAGATTTCGCGGATGACCTTTTGTACTGCCTCGCTGTCGGCAAAATCCCACATCGTGCCATGCCCGCCGGCGAAGAAGACTGCCGAGTAGCGCGACGGATCGAGATCCTTCAGGATCAATGAGTTGGCCAGCGCGCTGCGGAACTCCTTATCCTTCCAATAGCGGGCATTGGCCGCATCGGACAGATCGAAGAAGTCGATCGGCGGGTGGCCGCCGCGGATCGAAGCGATTTCATAGGGAATTCCAGCTTCGCAAAAGACTTCCAGCGGATGTGTGAGTTCGACCATGGCAAACCCGGTCGGCTCGCCGCTATCGCCCCGGATCGGGTGACTGGTGACTACACACAGGATGGGCTTGATTGTATTTGCCATGGTCGGTTCCCTCGGGATTTAAGCGAGGCCATGGCGATCGCGAAGCGATAGTTCACGTCGCTCTTCAACATGGCTCACAGGCTTCATTGATCTTCTGGATGGGATGATCTCGACATCCGCGGCTCAGCCGCGCGCCAATCGCTCGAACGAAGATGAGATCAGGCGTTGCCGGGAGCGAAGAGCGATTCCCAGTTCGCAAAAGGACCGAGCGGAATCACCTCCCAACCGATCAGGCCAGCCTTGGCGAGGGGAAATTCGGCAAGCGTCGCCTTGGCGGCTTCGATGGACTCTGCTTCCGCGATGATGGCAACACCGGGACGGTCCTGCCTGAAGTAGATGTCACGGATGATACCGCCTTTGTACATCTGCCAGGCGTGACGGGCCTCATCCTGCATATGCGGCCCATATTTCTCCAGGGAGGCGCCAGGCTGTGGCACGTCAAGACAAAGCAATTTCATGATCAGGTTTCCTTGGTTTACAGTCGGGTGGGCTGGAACCGGCGGGTCGTCTCCGCCACGCGCCGGCCGAGGTATTGAGCCGTTTTCAAGTCGCTGCCGATCGGCGCGTCGTTCGGGGCCTGGTCCACGTTGGATTGGGTCATGACCCCCAGCCAGCTTCCCAGCCGGTTGAGATCGTCCACGCTGCCGGTGCTGCTGCTGTTGCCCGGCATCATATCGAGGCCGACCCAGATCATGCCGTGTTGGGCTGCGAATAGAGCAATCGATATGAGCGAGTTCAGCTTGTCGCCATGCTGGGCTCCGGAATTCGTAAAGCCGGCCGCAATCTTGTTGCGCCACTTCTGGGCCGACCACGCCGCCTTGGTCGAATCCTCGAAGAACTGCTTGAGCTTGGCGCTGATCAGGCCGTTATAGGTCGGCGATCCGAAGATGATGGCATCGCTGCGCTCGAGCGCTTCCCAGTCCATCGGCCCGTCCGCGACGGCGATCAGTTTCACCTCGGCCTCTCGCACTTCACCAATCCCGGCCGCCACAGCCTCGGCAACGCGCGCGGTGTGGCCGAAGCCACTGTCATATACGATTGAAATCAACAACTTGATCATCTTCCTGCAATGAAAATGCGCATGACGGGAAACGATTTTGGGGCGAACTGCCCCAACCGCACTGAAAAATGTCATTTGCTTGATCTCATCAATATCTTAGAATGATATTCAGTAGTGGCGATTGTTTTTCACTTCTTTACTTCCTGAAATTCCGCAATCGCGCCATAAAAGCGTCTGAAAAGGTTTCGCCATGCGCGACAGATTTGACGGGATAGAAGTTTTTGTGGAAGCGGTCGAAGCTGGAGGGTTCAAACGCGCGGCCGATCGGCTGTCCCTCACGCCCTCCGCAGTCGGCAAAGCCATTGCACGGCTGGAAGAGCGGCTGGGCGTCCGCCTGTTTCAACGAACGACGCGCACGCAATTTCTGACTGAAGACGGCCAGCAATATTACGAGCGCTGTCTGCGTGCCATCGAGGAATTGCGCACGGGCGAATCCCTCTTGGAAACGGGACGCCGCGAGGTCGTTGGCAAGCTTCGCGTGTCATTACCTGTCTTGTTTGGCCGCTACTGCGTTGCGCCCATTCTGCGTTCCTATGCTCGCCAGCATCCGAAGCTCGAACTCGAACTCAGCTTCAACGATCGTCAGGTTGATATGATCGCCGATGGTTTCGACCTTGCCGTACGCAACGGCGCGCTTGGCAATGGGACGTCGTTGCGCGCTCGGCGGCTCGTCGGCCAGCGCAAGGCGCTGTGTGCGTCTCCCGCATATCTTGCAGAACGCGGACAGCCGCATTCCCTTGCCGAGTTGAGGGATCACGACATGCTCGTCTATTGGCGCAACGATTATGCGTTACCTTGGCGGCTTCCGGACGTATCGGGGGACCTCGTTGATGTGCCCGTCAGTTCCAGACTCCGTTTCGATGATCTTGAAGCCATCACGGATGCTGCGGTCGAAGGCATGGGACTTACGTGGCAGCCCCACTGGCTCATCAGCGATCACATACGCGCTGGCAGACTGGTTGAACTTTGGACGGACAGACCAAGTGCGACGATCGAAGCCTATGCCGTCTGGCCGGCTGCACAGCATCTGCCGTTACGGTCCAGGCTCGCGATCGACGCTCTTGCCAGCGAATTGCCGAAACTTTTTGGCCAGGAGGCCGTTTAATTCGCCCAGTGTCCAATCATGTTGAATGACGCAATGCGTTCACAAGAAGGGAAAAGGCTGGAGAGGATTGACGGCGGCTGGGATAGTACAGGTGAAAACCCTCCCAATAGGGTGAATAATCCTCAAGAAACCGGTGCAGCCGCCCGGTTTCGAGATGGGGCTTGGCGATATCTTCGGGGACATAGGCAAAACCGAAGCCGTCGAGCGCCGCCTCGAGAACATTATAGATGGTGTTGAAGACGAGCTGTCCGTCCACCCTGACCTTCACTTCGCGTCCTTGCTCCTCGAATTCCCAGGCGTAGAGACCACCATATGTCGGAAGTCGAAGATTGATACAGCGATGCTGGGTCAACTCTTTTGGATGCCCCGGGATATCCCGAGAGGCAAAATAGGACTCCGCGGCGACCACCGCGAAGCGCACATCCGGACCGATCCGAACGGAGATCATGTCCTTGGCGATCTGTTCGCCAAAACGTACGCCTGCGTCGTAACGATCGCTGACGATGTCCTGCAAGCCGTAATTTACATCCAGCTCAAGCCTGATGTCCGGATACTGGTGAAGAAAGCTTCGAAGCTTCGGCCAAATGTAATGCTGGATCTGGTAATCGCCTGCCGTCAAACGGATAGTGCCGGCAGGTTTTTCGCGCAGTGCGTTGAGGCCATCGATCGCCGTTCCGATTTCATCAAAAAGTGGACCAATGCTGGTAAGCATCCGCTCGCCGGCCTCGGTTGGCGAGACGCTGCGCGTCGTTCTCGTCAGCAGCCGCACGCCAAGCCGCTCCTCGAGCTGGCGGATCGTGTGGCTGAGCGCCGACTGTGAAACTCCGAGCTTAGCGGCGGCTTTCGTGAAACTGCGTTCTCTCGCGACCAGCAGGAACACCATCAGGTCGTTGATGTTCTGTCGCTCCACTCATGATTCCTTCTCATGACCATATGTTCATTTATAAAGCACATAATCATGAAATAGTAGCGGCTTCGGTTGGAGCAGTGATTATGCCGATCAGCGTCGCCATTCCTTCACGCTCTCGGCGACCAATTTGGCGTTCATTTCGGTCGGTTGCGCAATACCTCACCGACAACGGTCGAAGCGGAGAACGCGTTCGGCCATCCTGCATAGAAGGCCGTTTGGGCCACGACTTCTCCGGCTTCTTCGGCGGTGAGGCCATTATCCATCGCCCGGTTGAGGTGATAGGTGATCTGGGCACTCTGGCCCGAGGCGATCAGCGAGCTTACGGTCACAAGGCTCCGGTCCCGTGGCGCAAGACCCGGCCGCTGCCAGAGATCGAGAAAGAGCGGTTCGGCGGTAAAGAGCACCAAGCCCGGCGAAATCTGTCCCACATTTTTCTCAACGGCCGCTGCGCGCTGCTGCTCGGCTTCCTCATTCAAAGGCAGCAATTGTGGAGAAGCCGCGGGAAGCTCAGTGGCCGCAATGTTGCGTTCGGCAAACACATCCTTCGTCACGGCGATGGCAGACATGGCATTCGGCCATCCTGAATAGAAGGCAAGATGAGTTATGATCTCCGAGACTTCACTCGGAGTGACGCCGCTATCGAGAGCGACATTTACATAATGCCTCAGATCGAAGCCCTGGTTTCGGGCGATCAGGACCGACAGCGTGACAATGCTGCGATCACGTCGCGAGAGCTGTGGCCGCTGCCACAGATTTCCAACCACATCTTCTTCGGTGTACCGGCCGAGAGCGGGCGATACCGAACGGATGTCGCCGGTCGTCAATGACGAGGCACGTTCTGGCATAGCTCCGCCGCCCATTCCTTCCTGAGCAAAGACAGGCTCGCCCATCGTGAGCGAGATCGCCGTGGCCGCCAAGATCCGTTTCATTGACATTCCCTTCGATTTGACTGTTGTCGAGCATCCATCCCGTCAGACGCCTCGCATGCACGAGGATGGACGTGACTTTGCCGATCAGCTGAGAGTTAGTGTATGCCCGCCGAAGCGGCCTGGGCCTGGCATCGACGATACTCAGAGCCCAGAACGGCGCAGTATGGCCTCTGGATAGCGGGCGCCCTGGATCACGATATTAGCCTGTTCGATTTCGTCGAGATCGGACTGATCCAGAGCAATATCCAATGCGCCGATGTTCTCCTCGAACCGCTCGAGCTTGCGCGTGCCGAACAGAGGAACAATCCAGGGCTTCCGGGCCAAGAGCCAGGCTAGCGCTACCTGCGCCGGTGTCGCGCCATGCTTCTCGCCGATCTTGAGGATCAGGTCGACCAGCTTTTGGTTGGCAATGCGGGCTTCCTCCGAGAAGCGAGGAGTTTCGGCCCGGATATCGGAACTGTCGAACTTGGTATTGACGTCGATCGTGCCGGTCAGAAATCCTTTTCCCAGCGGGCTGTAGGGAACGAGCCCGATACCGAGCGCCTCGATGGTCGGAATGATTTCGGCCTCAGGTTCGCGAGTCCAGAGGGAATATTCGCTCTGCAATGCCGCAACCGGCTGCACGGCATGTGCCCGCCGAATGGACTGAGCGCCGGCTTCTGACAAGCCGAACCACAATACTTTTCCTTCCGCGATCAGATCCTTCACCGTCCCCGCGACATCTTCTATCGGCACTTCGGGATCGACCCTGTGCTGGTAATAGAGATCGATATGGTCGGTGCGCAGACGCTTCAGGCTGCCTTCGACAGAGCGGCGAATCTGCGCCGGCTTGCTGTTGACCCCACCACGATGCCGGCCTGTTTCCTGATCGATGTCCCAGCCAAATTTCGTGGCGATCTTGACCTTGTCGCGGACGGGGGCGAGCGCCTCTCCCACCATTTCCTCATTCGTCCACGGGCCATAAACTTCGGCGGTATCGAAAAAATCCATGCCGCGTTCGACCGCAGTGCGAAGAAGGGCGACCATTTCCGCCCGGTCAGGAAGCTCGCGCGCCTTACCGTAGCCCATAGCGCCGAGCGACAAGGCGGAAACCTCCAGACCCTGGCCCAGTTTACGCTTGATCATATTGCTCTCCTTCTTCGAGTTGCTGTCGAATGGCCGACGTCACTGCGATGCGGCAGGCGCGTTCCATTCCTCAGACGATTGCGTAGCGCGAAGATCATCCCGATCCGGCGTCGTCCTCAGAAATTCTCGCGCAGAACGATCTTCACGGTAGCAACACGCGCTTGAGCGCTGATCATCGGAGCTAGGTATTGGCTCTTGCCGTATTTAGCGCGATAGGCATCGTCGATGCGGTCGTTGATCGACCCTTCAACCGGTTCGAAAGCGACCTCTCGTGTCACGCCTGCCGCGATGATCCGGCCGGCCTTCTGACGGACTGCCGCCTGATACCAGCGAGACCTCCGACCATGGTAGCCGCGCACGTAGAGACTGCCATCGACGACGACCTCCCAGATCCAGGTCGGGGTGCCGTAGGTGATACCATCCTCGCGAAATGGCGCAATCTTCAGATCGTCTGCCTCGTCGATCTTCGAAAGCTCATCCTGTGACCAGTTCATAGTCATCCTTCATCGCTTGCCAGAGGCATCGAATATAGTGTGATGGCCATGCCTCGATTAGGCGCGGCAATTTGCATGAACTTATGAATGACACTAATCAATGAGGAGTTCCGGCGACCGGCGTTTCGTTCCCATCGCAATCCAAAGACGACCGACACGCCTCTTCGGTTGCCTGCCGCGAAAATATCAGTCGAGGCACACGGCAAGTCGATTCAACCAGCAAAGATCAGCATTCAGAGTGGCCATGAGAATGGTGCCGAAAACTGTCATCAGCATATGGAGACGTAGAGCCACGTCTTGTTCCGCGCATTATTTTTTCCGGCGATGCTGATAGTTAGGGGCATCATCATTTGTCCATGATACACAAGCGTCAAGGTGCGCAAGGAAATAGATCATGCGGTATCTTCGATCCGGGCCACGGTGGCGCCCGCCGGAGGAGACGGATGTTACGCGGGGCAAGACACTCGGTCTGCGGTCGGGAGAAATCGCCGACAGAAACATTCGCGTCATCCTGGAGGCGATCCGCCGACACGGGCCTTTGACCCGCATGGAGCTCGGAAAGCATTCTGGACTGACCGGGCCGGGAATTACAAATATTCTGCGCCGGCTTGGCGATGAAGGGCTGGTAACATCGCATCGGCGCAATGGCGCCGGCGGCGGTGCGACCTCAACTGAATTTGCCCTGCGGCCAGAAGGAGCCTTCTCGATCGGCATTCGTGCGCGTCAAAATCGCGGCGAAGCGGTTCTCGTCGATCTCAGCGGCCAGGTTCACGACCGCATTTATTTTCCCCTCACCCGGACAACGCGGGTCGCATCGATCCTTTCGGCGATCGAGGACATGATTGGTCGCCATGCCGACTTGCCGATCATCGGCCTGGGCGTTGGCTCGAATGACTGGAGCCCGGAAGAAAGCGATCAACTGGATGCCGCATCGAAACTCCCGCGCACCTATGTCGAGAACGAATGCACGGCAAGCCTGCTCGCCGAGCGCACGATCGGCACACCGGCGCCGAGAGGCGGACTCGCGATGATCATCATCGACGAGGATGTCCAGGCCGGATTTCTCGTTCGTGGCGTTCCCTATTCGGGCGTTCATGGACGCGCGGGCAATATCGGCGAGATGCGCACCGGTCCCGACAATATCCGCTTGAACACGGTCGCCGGCTTCGATGCGCTGCGCAGATTGGTAAGCGACGACGAATTCCGGCGCCTTCTGGCGGGCGAGGAGCCATCTTCCCCGCTGATAGCGCAGTGGATACGCGAGGCCGCAAGCCATCTGCTCGACCCGATCATCGCGATTGCCGGCTTCATCGCGCCGAGCGTGATCATGATCGGCGGCGACCTGCCGCGCGGCGTCATCGAGACGCTGATCCATCAGCTTTCCGTCGAGCGCCGCGACACGTCGAAACGGCCTTTCCTGACGCCCTGGATTTCGCCGATGAAGCCGGCAAGCTTCAGCGGCGGCGGCGTGGCGCTGGGAGCGGCACTTCTGCCTTTCCTCAACACTCTTCTGCCGCCGGTCTCCGGCTGAATCTCGCTTCTGGAGTCAGGCAAGCGCCTCGTCTTTATGGCTGATGTCCGAGGCGAGTGCCTTGTCCAGGACCTTCTGTATGTTTGCCGCGCGGCGGAAGGAGGGTTCCTGGGTCTTGCCCATCCTGACGGCCTGAACGAAGCGTTGGTAGTTCGTCTCAACGTCATCGAAGGGGATATCACGCCAGGTCGCCGTGTGAACATCTTCGCCGAGACACGCGCGGAGCGTCGATTTTCCTGTGTCGTAGATGATCTCGATCGAGCCCGTCTCGCCGTAAACCCTCAAGCGCAGCTGGTCCATCTGCCCCGCGGCGGTGCGCGTCGCCTGGATCGTGCCGATCGCTCCCGTCGTGAAGTCGACATTCATTGTGAAGCTGTCATTCGCATCGAGATCGTATTCGCCGATCCTGTCGCCCGGCGCCTTGCTGAAGGTCTTCAGCCGCGCGAAAACATGAGCAACATCAAGTCCGGAACCATAGGACGCAAAGTCGACGATATGGATACCGATGTCGCCGAGCGCGCCGTTCGAACCGTGCTTCCTGCTGAGGCGCCACAGCCATTTGCTCTCCGACTTCCAATCTCCCCAATGCCGGCCAACAAGCCAACTCTGCAGATGAGAGGCTTCGACATGCCTCACCGCGCCGATTTCGCCGGCGAGCACCATCTGCCGGCCCTTCTGCAAGGCAGGCGAATTGCGGTAGGTGAAATTCACCATGCCGACCTTGCCTGCTTTTTCGATAGCCTCGGTCATTTCCATCGCCTTGGCCGCATCTGTCGCAAGCGGCTTTTCGCAGAAGACATGCTTGCCGGCCGCAATCGCCTGCAGCGTCGTCGGGTGGTGAACAGCGTCGGGCGTCACGTTGGCAACAGCGTCAAACTCGCCCCAGGCCAAGGCCTCTTCCAGCGAGGCAAAACGATTGGGAATACCGTGTTCCGAGCAAAAAGCGGCGAGCCGCTCGGGCACGACATCGACGCCCCCCACCACGCTGACGCCTTCGATCTCCTTGAAACTTGCCGCATGCTTGTTGGCCATTCCACCCGTGCCGAGAATGAGTAGGCGCATCTGATCCTCCATAGATGTCAGGTTTGGCTATTTTCACAGCCGAGGCAAAAGCCTCGCTACCCACCGCGATATCCACGATGGCTCGACTGTTCCGTGATCGTGAAATGGGGCTTGAGGCCGCTAGCTGCTGTCGAATGTCACCAGCATCTCAATCCTCCCGAGCTGCGACTTGACATCAAACCAAAGTAACTTAATCTAATTAGTGCAGCATGGAAATGAGGAGAGGTCAACTGGCCACCATGCTGTATCCGTTTAAAATGGGGAGGAGACCCATCATGAAGAGAGCGTTCGTCGGCGCGCTAGCGCTGAGCACAATGTTGTTTTCAGTGCCTGCCGCATTTGCCCAAGAATTGGCGACAAAGGACAGGATCGGCCTCGCCGACGCGCCGAAAACACTCACTGTCCGGCTCACGAACGATAGTCAGAACAATGCCGATCCGGCCATCGCCCAGGGCTATCAGAAGCTCTTCGTCGATTTCATCAAGAAGCATCCCGACTGGAAGCTGCAGATGCAGTTCATGTCGGCTGATATCGGCACAGAACAGGCAAAAATGCTCGAACAGGCAAAGGCCGGCAATGCTCCGGATTGCGCCGCCGTCGACTCCTTCGTCCTCTCGCAGTTCATGGTCAATCATGTGCTCGCCGACTTCACGCCTTATTTTTCGAAGGATGAAGTCGCCGATCTCTTCCCCTTCATCCGCAACGGTATCACCGACAAGGACCAGACGATCCGCGCCTGGTGGTGGGACACTGATCTCCGTGTGCTCTATCGCAACAAGTCCATCGTTCCCGATGCACCGCAGACCTGGGACGACCTGAAGAAGGCCGGCCTCGCCTCCGTCAAGGAAGGTATGGAGGGCATCCTCTTCAATGCCGCCCGCTACGAAGGGTCGACCTTCGACTGGCTTGCCAACTATTGGGCGCTCGGCGGCAAGCTCGTCGACGATAGCGGCAAGCCTGTTTTCGGCGAAGGCGAAAACAAGGAGAAGTTCCTCAAGGCGCTGACCTACTACAAGGATCTCGTCGATTCCGGTGCCGCACCCAAGCGCGTAACGACGATTGGCAACTATGACGACCTGAACGCCGCGGCGGCTGCCGGAACCACGGCGCTCTTCATCGGCGGCAACTGGCAGCTCGCCCAGTTAAAGGCAACGCTGGACCCGGACGAATTCGCCAACTGGACCTTCTCGCCGATTCCCGGCCCAACGGCCGATCAGCGCTCGACCGGCACGGGCGGCTGGACGATCGCCTCCTTCAGCAAGGACAAGGATAAGGTCGAGATGTGCGCCAATCTTGCCCGCGACATCTATATGGGGCCGGGCAATGCTTTGCAGCAGCAATTGCCGACACGCAAATCGCTATTCGACAAATATGAGGTCTTCGCGACCGAAGCCAACAAGACCTTTGCCGAAGCTCTCGCCAACGGCCAGGCCCGCCCGGGCGCGCCGATCTATCCGGAAATCTCCAACCAGATCCAGATCATGATGGGCGACGTCCTCTCGGGAACCAAGCAGCCGGAAGAAGCCCTAAACGCGGCATTCAAGGCGACGATGGAGGCTTACAAGCGTCTCTAACGATTGTGATCGCGGCAGCGCCCTTGCGGGCGTTGCCGACAGTGTCTAACCCGGACAGAGAAGCCCAATGACCCCAATCGCCATCGAGGCTGCCACCCGGCCGCACAGCAGATCGTTCATGCGCCGCTTCGCCGGAGCGCCGCTTCCCTGGATCATGCCCGTGATCATCGTCATCGGAATCTTCTATCTCTATCCGGTGATCGACGTGTTCCGCCTGTCCTTCACCAACGCCACGTTGATCGGCGACAATCAGGATTATACGCTCGCTTCCATTGCGAACATGCTGAGTTCGCCGCAGCTTCCCGACATTCTCTGGGCAACCCTCGTCTTCGTCGGCGGTAGCGTCGTCGGCCAGCAGATTCTTGGCCTTGCCGTTGCCGTCGTCGTCATTCGCGGAGAAAAGCGCGGCCTGTTCGGCACAACGATTCTCAGAACCACGGCGCTCATCGCCTGGGTCGTGCCCGGCATTGCCGGCGGCATCATCTGGCAGATGCTGTTTTCGGAAGCACCCTATGGTGCGCTGAACAGCATTCTGCGGCTCATGCACCTGCCGACGGTCGCCTGGCTTTCCGATCCTGCGATCGCACCTTGGTCGGCGCTGATTTCGAACATCTGGCGCGGAACGGCATTCTCGATGGTCGTCATGTATGCCGCATTGAAAGCCATAGATCCCTCGCTCTACGAAGCGGCGGAAGTGGATGGTGCGACGGGCTCGCAGCAGTTCTTCTTCATCACCATTCCGCAGCTGCGCGCCGCCATTCTCGTCAACATGATCCTTATCACCATCATGACGCTCAACACTTTCGACGCGATCATAACGCTGACCGGCGGCGGGCCCGGCCGCGCTACCGAAGTCATATCGCTCTATGTCTTCAACATCGTCTTCCGCAACTACGATCTGTCCGGCGGCAGTGTGCTCTCGGTGCTGATGCTCATCATCAGCCTCGGACTGGCCGTCGTCTACGCATCATTCCTGCCGAAGGAGGATGAACGATGAGCAGGCGCACCGGCACGCGCTTCGGTGATTTCCTGAGCTATCTCTTCATGCTGGCGATGTTCGTCTTCTTTGCCGGCCCCCTCACCTACCTGCTGTCGATGGCGCTACGCGATAAACGGGAGATCTATCGCGGCGTGGCGCGCTATATCCCGCACAATCCCACCATCGACAATTTCATCACCGTGCTCAACAACAGCTACTTCCCGCTCTATCTCTGGAACGGCCTGAAGCTTGCGGCTCTGAGCGGCTTCGGCGTTTTGATCGTTGCCATGCCCGCGGCCTACGCCTTCTCGCGCTTCCAGTTCCGGGGCAAGGGCCTGTCGATGATGGGGCTTCTGCTCTTTCAGATGATCTCGCCGCTGGTCATCATGGTGCCGCTCTACCGCTACATGAACCGCCTCGGCCTGCTCGATACGCATTTCGCCGTGACGATGGTCTATATCGCGCTCGGCGTGCCGCTTGCGACGTGGCTCCTGAAGAGCACGGTCGACGGAATTCCCCGCAGCCTGGACGAAGCCGCGATGATCGACGGATGCAACCGTTTCTCCGTCTTCTGGCGGATCGTGCTGCCCCTGTCGGCACCGGGCATCGCCTCCGTCTTCATCATCACCGTGATTGCCGGCTGGTCGCAATTCCTCGTGCCTTTTCTGCTGCTCACGCAAAACAATTTGATGCCGATCGGTGTCGGGATCTTTAACTTCCGTGGCATGCAAACCGACTCGTCCATCCAGCTGCTGGCGGCCGCCTGCCTCATCTCCGTCGTACCGGCGATCATGGCGTTCCTGTCGCTGCAGCGGCTGATCCTTGGCTCCATGACCAGTGGCTCGGTAAAGGGATGAGGCCGGTTTGCGCGTGCCAGACTGATAAAGGATCCCGACGATGAACCAAACGACCGGTGTCAAACTGTCTCCCGACCTGACCGGAGCCAATGTCGAGGACGCGGGCGAACATAATCGAGCCGTCGTTTTGCGCTGCATCCACCGGCAGGCACCGATTTCGCGTGCGGAAATCGCCCGGCAGACCGGCTTCACCAAGCCGGCGATCGCCCGCATCGTCGATCGCCTGCTGGACGAAGGGCTGATCATCGAAGCCCGCCGGCGCCACGGTCTGAGGGGGCAGCCGGCGATTGAGCTTGAGATCAACCCCGACGCCTTCTTTGCGATCGGCATCAATATCGATCGCGATCATCTGACGATCCTTGCAGCCGATGCTGTCGGCAACGTGCGCGCCCGCGTCCATCATGAGAAGCGCTACATCCTGCCCGGCGAATTCATGCAGCTGACCGCTGATGCGATATCGCACTTCCAGCGAAGCCGTCTGATCGACGACGCGCATCTCGCCGGTATCGGACTTGCGATGCCGGACTGGCTCGGCGAGATCGCCTTCCTGGGCAAGCCCGACGATTACGGAGAGTGGATGGATTTCGATGTGCGGGCCGCATTGGAAAACCTGACACAGCATCCCGTCTTCATCGAGAACGAAACCAATGCGGCAGCACTTGCCGAACTCGACTACGGGCTTGGCGCCGAAAGCCGCAGCTTCTTCTATATTTCGGTCAATGCCTGCCCCGGTGGCGGGCTTGTGCTCGACGGCGCCGGCCATCGCGGCGCCATGGGCCTAAGCGGAGAGATCGGCTGGCTGCCAATCGTCGATCCCCGCCCTAGGGGAGGCCAGAAAGTCGAGCTTCTCGGCGAAATATTCTCGCTCTTCTTCCTCTACAAGTTCCTGGGCGAACATGGCATCGAGGCAAGCGTGCCCTCGGACCTCCTCACGCTGGATGCCCGCGGCAGGAAACTGGTCTCGCAATGGCTGAAGACGATGAGCGCGCATCTGGCCGTTGCGGTCAAGCACATCGGCATGATCGTCGATCCCGACGCCATTATCCTAGGCGGTCGCCTGCCAATCCGCATGATCGATGAGCTGCTGCGCTATGTCCACGACCACCTTGATATGGAGGATGCAACACTGCCATCGATCCACCGTGCCTCGCTCGGCGAGGACGCCTGTGCGATCGGCGCTGCAGCAATGCCGATGGCGGCAGCCCTCATGCTCGCCTCGGCCGACGAGGTCCAGCGCACGCGTTCACCACTCAAATTCATGGACCGCCTGAACAACTGAGCCGGCTGTCGCGGCCGCAGGGAGGATTTTGATGAGGATCGGTTTTTATACGTCGACATTCAATGACAGGCCATTCGAGGAGGTGGTGGATTTCGCCGCCTCAGCCGGATTCGATGCGATCGAAATCGATGTCCGCGGCCATATCAAGACGCCGGACAAGGTGCGAGCGGCGGTCGCCCTTGCCCGCGACCGAAACCTCTTCGTCTCCTCGATTGCCTTTTTCGGCAATCAGCTCGATGCCGATCGCGCCAAACGCGGCGAGCTTCGAGCCATCACTGAGGAATTCGCCGACGCGATCGGCGAAGCCGACGTGCCGATCTTCATAATCTTTCCCGGCCGCGACGACAGCGCCGACGAGGAGACCAACTATGGCGATTTCGCCGACTTCGCCAACCGGCTGATCGCCAGGACGACGTCGAGCGGGCTGATCTTCGCGATCGAGAACTGGCCCGGCCCCAGGGACAATTTCATCGGCACCACGCCGAAAGGCTGGCAAGAGCTCTTCAAACGAATTCCCGACAGACGTTTTGGCCTCGAATTCGATCCCTCCCATCTCATCCGGATCGGTATCGATCCCTATGCCGCCATGGATGCGGTCAAGGATCGCATCGCCATCCTTCATGCCAAGGATACCGCGATCGACGCGGCCGTTCAGCAGGCCGTCGGCTATCATGGCAAGGGGTGGTGGCAATACAAGTTGCCGGGCCATGGACTTCTCGATTGGCCGCGTTTCCTGCGTCAGGCGCGCACCAACGGCTTTGACGGCACGCTGTCGATCGAGCACGAGGATGCAGCTTTCGGTTGGCCAGGCAAGGATCTTGCTCAACGGAAGGAAGGCGAGCGCCTCGGCCTTGCCTATCTCCGAAAGGTCTTGAACGGGCTTTGAAGCTATCCGGAGGGACGGAAGATGGCACATGTCAGAGTGAACAACGCGCGCAAGGATTATGGCGCGTTCAAAGCGATCAAGGGCGTGTCGGTGGATATCCGCGACGGCGAGTTCGTCGTGCTCGTCGGCCCCTCGGGCTGCGGAAAATCCACGCTGCTCAGAATGATCGCCGGCCTGGAGGGGATCACCTCGGGCGATATCCAGATCGGCAAGCATATCGTCAACGATCTCGCGCCGAAGGATCGCGATATCGCGATGGTCTTCCAGAATTATGCCCTCTATCCTCATATGACTGTCGCCAAGAACATGGGCTTCTCCCTGCGGCTGAAGCGGATGCCGAAGGCGGAAATCGATCAGCGCGTCGGTAATGCCGCAAAGATCCTAGGACTCGAAAACCTTCTCGAGCGCTATCCGAAGCAGCTCTCCGGCGGCCAGAGGCAGCGCGTTGCCATGGGCCGCGCGATCGTGCGCGACCCCGCCGTCTTCCTCTTCGACGAACCCCTGTCGAACCTCGATGCGAAACTTCGCGTCCAGATGCGATCCGAGATCAAGGAGATGCACCAGCGGCTGCAGACCACAACCATATACGTCACGCATGATCAGATCGAAGCAATGACGATGGCCGACAAGATCGTTGTCATGAAGGACGGCCTGATCGAGCAATCCGGATCGCCGCTCGAGCTCTATGACCGCCCGGTCAATCTCTTCGTCGCGGGTTTCATCGGCTCTCCCGCGATGAATTTCATCAAGGGCAGCATGACCAACGCCGGTTTCCGCACCACCGACGGACTTATCCTGCCGAGCGAACAGTATCCGCCGACTGCCGTGACCTATGGCATTCGCCCCGAGGATATCAAGCTGGTGGCCGACGGCATCGAGGTGGAAACCGTCGTCGTCGAACCGACGGGATCCGAAACGATGGTGATTGCCCGCCTCGGCACGCAGACGATCACCTGCGTGTTCCGCGAGCGGATCAGGGCCGCACCCGGCGATACGTTGCGTATCGCTCCGGCTCATAACGCCGTCCATCTCTTCGACGAAAATGGGCAGCGTATCGCTGATGGAGGGACCCGGTAGCCGAATAGGAAGACAGCTTTAACTACGGCTAGAAAGCGCCGAACGCGTGATCGGCGTCTGGTTGTCATGGATCACGGTCGCGCTACTTACACGAACATGTGTCAAGGCGATCAACATCACTGAAATAGCCAGGGTGATTTTTTGAAATACGCGTTCCCAACACTTCTCGCCACCATCTGGTTCGGCCTTTTGTCATCAACGGCTTCTGCAAACATGTCGCCGTCAAACCAAAGTGAGGCGGCGGCTTCGTATCAAGCGCTTGATGCGCTGGCGCGCCAGACCCGCGCGCAAGGTGATTTGCCACGCTGGTCAATACCGGATCACGCCAGGGTCCTCGAACGCTTTTGGAACGTGAAGACCACGCTGGGTGCCCCGCCTTACAGATCGTCTGATGTTCCGGCACTTTTGCCGATCGCTGATCGCGCGGGCGCGCTCTACAAGACCTACTTGCTGTTTACATCTCAGCCTGGAGCTTTGCCCGATACGGCCGCCAATACGGCCAAGTATCAGGACGAGGTCTCTCGGGCCGCCGCCTATCTGTTAAAGGTTCAAGCAGCCGAGCTCGAGGCAATTGCCGACTTTGTCAGCACGCTTCCCGCCGGCGAAATGACCGCGCCACGTCGGACGGGATTACAGCAAGTACGCCTCGGCATAAATGAAATGATCACGAGCATGATCCTGATGGTACGCTCGCCGGGTCTGAACCCTGCCAATAGGGACATCCTGCTGAGTGCCCTTGCAGACGACGCCGCAGTCATCGCCACCTCAACCCCTCGCGCCGACAGGGCGGCACTGGTCGCTCAAACCGAGGCAATCCTGCCGGCTTTAGCCGGCGCTGAACACGAGAAAGCGCTCACGTTCAAATCGGCCTTCGAAAATGGCGAGTGTGGGGTGCTTTGCACTCTCGAAACAAAGTAGCCATCAAAACTGAATGAGCTGAAGGCAATGGCGATCTCCGATGCTCTCGACGTAAGCTCGTTCCTAGGGCATTCCCCATGCTGCGGCAGGCCCAGCCTTGACGCTGGGCCTACATGCATGCTGGCTACGGCGTATCCGGCGTCGCGGCGGCAACGTCCGGTTCTTGCCCCGTTGCATCGGTCGATCTCTTGCCCTTGAAGACACGGCGGACGGAGACGAAGAGCAGCGGGATGAAGAAGATGCCGAGCACGGTTGCCGAGATCATGCCGCCCATGACACCGATGCCGATCGAGTTCTGGCTGCCGGAACCGGCCCCATTTGCGATCGCCAGCGGCAGCACGCCGAGGATGAAGGCGAATGAGGTCATCAGGATCGGCCTCAGACGTTGCCTTGCCGCCTCGAGCGTCGCATCGATCAGGCCCTTGCCTTTACTCTGCTGCTCGATGGCGAATTCGACGATCAGGATGGCGTTCTTTGCCGCCAGACCGATTGTTGTCAGCAGGCCGACCTTAAAGTAGACGTCGTTCGACTGGCCGAAAATGGTTGCGGCCAGCAACGCGCCGAAGATGCCGATCGGCACCGACAGCATGACGGCGAACGGGATCGACCAGCTCTCATAAAGGGCGGCGAGTGCCAGGAAGACGACCAGGATCGAGATCGCATAGAGCTGGCTTGCCTGGTTGCCCGAGAGCTTTTCCTGGGCAGACAGGCTGGTCCAATCATGACTGAAGCCGGGCGGCAGTGTCGCCATGATCCTATCGATCTCGTTCATGGCGTCGCCCGAGGAGACACCGGGAGCAGCAGCACCCTGAATTTCGACGGCAGAAGCACCATTATAACGCTCCAGGCGCGGCGAACCATAGGTCCAGATACCTGAGGCGAAGGCCGAGAACGGTACCATGTCGCCACTGGAATTGCGCACATACCAGCGATCGAAATCCTCCGGCTGCATGCGGAACTTGCTGTCGGCCTGCACATAGACTCTCTTGACGCGGCCGCGATCGATGAAGTCGTTGACATAGGTGCCGCCCCAGGCGGTCGACAAGGTCCCATTGATATCTGCCAGATCGACATTCAAGGCGCGAGCCTTCTCCTGATCGATATGGATCGAATATTGCGGCGTATCGTCCAATCCGTTCGGGCGCGTGCCGCTCAGCTTCGTGCTCCCCGACGCCGCACCCAAGAACTGGTTGCGGGCGGCGATCAATGCGGTGTGACCTGCGCCGTTGATATCCTTGATGTAGAAGTCGAAGCCGCTGTTATTGCCGAAGCCCGGGATTGCCGGCGGCGCCAGCGCGAAGACATTGCCGTCCTTGATCTTGGAAAAGGCGGCCATCGCGCGTCTGGCGATCGCTTGGGCGGAGGCTTGCGGCGCCCTGCGCTGATCGAAGTCCTTCAGATCTACGAAGGCAACGGCAACGTTCTGGCCCTGACCGCTGAAATTAAAACCGACGCTGCCAAAGACACCGTCGACATAGTCCTTCTCGTTGTTGAGATAATAATTCATGACCTGATCGAGCACTTTGCGGGTGCGTTCAGCGGTCGCGCCGGGGGGCAGCTGAATGCTGGTCAGAAGGCGTCCCTGATCCTCTTCCGGAAGGAAGGAGCTCGGCAAGCGATTGAACAGATAACCGACACCGACGCCGATCAGCACGAAAATGACGAGGAACACGGCACCACGGCGGATCATGCCATGGATGGTGCGCTGATAACCGCGCGTTCCCCGCTCGAAATTGCGATTGAACCAGCCGAACAGGCCGCGCTCACGTATCCCATGCGCCGGCTTCTTGAGAATGGTGGCGCACAGGGCTGGCGTGAGGATAAGAGCGACGACGACGGACAGCACCATCGCCGAGACGATCGTCACCGAAAACTGCCGGTAGATGACGCCGACGGAACCGGAGAAGAAGGCCATCGGGATGAACACGGCCGAAAGCACCGTGGCGATGCCGATCAGTGCGCCGGTGATTTCCTGCATCGACTTGATCGTCGCCTCACGCGGCGACAATCCCTCTTCCTCCATCACGCGCTCGACGTTCTCGACGACGACGATGGCGTCGTCGACCAGAAGGCCGATCGCCAGCACCATGCCGAACATGGTCAATGTGTTGATGGAATAGCCGAACATCGCCAGCACGCCGAAGGTGCCGAGGAGCACGACGGGGACGGCGAGCGTCGGGATCAGCGTGGCGCGCAGATTCTGCAGGAAGACGAACATGACGATGAAGACGAGCACGATGGCTTCGAACAGCGTCTTGACCACGTCCTCGATCGACAGCTTCACGAACGGCGTCGTATCGTAGGGATAGACGATCTCGACATTCGGCGGCAGCGTGCTGCGCAAGCTATCGATCGTCGACTGGACCCTCGCCGCCGTATCGATCGCATTTGCATCGGTCGCCAGACTGATGCCAAGGCCTGCGGCAGGCATGCCGTTATAGACACCCGACGTGACGTAGCTATCGGCGCCCAGCTGCACGGTAGCGACATCGTTGACACGAACCATGGAGCCGTCAGGCAGGCTCTTGAGGATGATGTTCTCGAATTCCTCCGGCGTCTGGAAGCGGCTGCCGGCGGTGACCGTCGCATTGAGCTGCTGGCCGCCAAGCTGCGGCAGGGCACCCAATTGGCCGGACGAGACCTGCACGTTTTGCGCCTGGATGGCGGAGACGACGTCCGATGTCATCAGCTGGTATTTGACAAGCTTGTCCGGATCCACCCAGATGCGCATGGCATAGCGCGCACCGAAGAGCGTGGTGTCGCCGACGCCTGGAACCCGCTTCAAAGTATCGTTGAGGGTGCTGTCAACATAATCGGCTAGATCGGTCGGCATAAGCTTGCGATCCGTCGACACAAACGCCGCAACAAGGAAGAAGCTGCTGGTCGATTTCGAAACGGTGATGCCGGTATTCTGGACAACTTGCGGCAGTTGCGCGGTGACGAGCTGCAGCTTGTTCTGTACCTGCATTTGCGCGACGTCGGGATTGGCCTTGTTGGTGAAGGTCAGCGAAATCGAGGCTTGCCCTGTCGCCGTCGAGGTCGACGCCATATAGTCGAGATTGTCGATACCGGTCATGCCCTGCTCGATGACCTTGGTCACCGAGTTTTCGACCGTTGCGGCGTCGGCGCCGGAATAGGTGGCGGTGATGCGCACCGTCGTCGGTGCGATCTGCGGATATTGCGCGACCGACAGCGTGAGGATCGAAAGTGCGCCCGCCAGCATGATGACGATGGCGATCACCCAGGCAAAGACCGGCCGGTCGATGAAGAAACGAGACATGTTTTACCCTCAATTCGTCGAACCGGTGACGGCGCCCTTGTCCGTGCCGTCGGCCTTGCCCTGCTGGCCGGATTGGGATGTGCCGGCCGCCGATGCCTGTTCAAGATTTCCGCTGGCATCATCGACCGTCACCAGCGCGACGTTCACGTCCTGGCCGTCACGCACACGTTGTATGCCTTCGACAACGACACGATCTCCCTCCTCTACTCCTTTACCTACGAGCCAGCTGTTGCCGATGCTGCGCTGAACGGTCAGCACACGCTGCTGGATTTTGCCATCCGCACTGACGAAGAAAGCGATCGGTTCGCCCTTCGTGTTGCGGGTCACGGCGCGCTGCGGCACGAGGAAGCTGTTTTCGGCAATGCCTTCCTGAATGGTGGCACGAACATACATGCCTGGCAGCAGAATCCGCTGCGGATTGGGGAAGCTGGCGCGGACATTGAGTGTTCCGACCGTCTCGGCTACGGCCGCCTCGGCAAATTCCAGCGTGCCGCTTTCCTTATACTGGGTCCCATCCTCCAAGGTCAGATGGACCGAAACATTGTCGCCACTTGTCTTCAGGCGCCCCTCCTCCACCGCACGTCGGAATCTCAGGAGATTCGTACTCGACTGCGTGACGTCGACATTGATCGGATCGAGCTGGCGAATGGTGGTCAGCGCCGTCGTTTGTTCAGCCGTAACAAGCGCGCCGACCGTGACGGTGGACGCATCGACACGGCCGGAAATCGGCGCCCGGATCTTTGTATAATTAAGGTTGATCCGTGCCGTCTCGAGCGCCGCCTTGGCGGAGGCAACATCGGCCTGTGCCTGTACCAGGGTGGACTTCGCATCGTCGAAATTCTGCTGGCTGACGGCGCTTTGCGCACTCAGACCCGCATAGCGGTCCAGTTTGGCCTGGGCATTCGGCACGGCACCTTCCGCCTTCTGCAAGGCGGCAACTGCACTGTCATAGGATGCCTGGTAAGACGACGGATCGATCTCGTAGAGCACGTCGCCTTCCCGGACCTCACTGCCTTCCTTGAAATTGCGGCTGCGGATGATGCCCCCAACCTGAGGCCGAACCTCGGCGACCAGATTGGCGCTGATGCGACCGGGTAGATCGGCGGTGATGGCGACCGATTGCGGATGCAATGTCATCGCACTGACCTCGGATTTCACGGTTCTGCCGCCATTCTGTGCCGCCGGCTGCTGGTTGCAACCAGCCAAGAATGTGAACACGAATCCTGAAACCACGGCCCGCGTTAGATGTCGTTTCATATATTCCTCGTTGCGTGCGGATCTAAATCTGAAGGGAGGGAAGGAGCGAAAAGGTTGTTTCCCGGGCGGCACGGCTCTGCGCAAACTCGCGACCATCGTCTCCGGAAATCATCGTCAAGTCTGCTCGGATAGGGCATACGGCAGCTTGTCTGGCGCGATCGGGTAGCTTCCCGCCCGTGCTCTGCTTGGGCTGCCAATTGCATTTGCAACTGCTGACGCGATACCGCGCGCTCTTGATCCGTTGAACATGGTGGAGCAGGCAGCGGATGGACCATGGTTCATGTTATTCATCGCTCTCGCTGAATGAACATATTCTCGCGAAGATCCGATCGATCTGCGCAAGAATCGGTACGTGGATCAAACCGATGGATAAGCATGTGAGGACTGATATCAACGATCTCCGCCGTTACGTCTGTATCGGCATTCCATGGAGTAGATGGATAACTCGCAGGCACAGAGCCATCACACCCTCTGATTGAACCGACCTTCTTGTTCGTCGGATTGCTCGATATGAAGCTGATGATCACTGCCTTAAGCCCTATCTAATATGTTCTTACAGCAGGATTACTCTTGGTTTGTCGCATAGCTTTGCCGGAAAATGGTCAAAGTGTGTCAATTGGTCTCGACGTGGCCAATTGCGAAATCATGTCGCGAGATATGGTTTAGATACGATCATCCACTCAATCTTATATATGTGCATCATTACTATGAGTATCGCTATGTACGCATGCGCGCTCATCGGTTGATGAGCCTGTTATTTATCGGTCAGCGCGTAGTTGCAATGAGATTGGAGATCGCTTGCGTATAACCGCTGAACTGCGCTGACACATGCCCGGATTCTACCAGAGAAGAAAGGCTTGTTATAAGTGTTCAGCCGCGCTCATTGCAGTGATGCAGCAGAAGCCGTCTTGCGAATGGTGATTTCGATGCCACCCATGGACCTGCCATCATCAGTCACATCCGGTACACGTATATAAAGGATCTCGGAATAGTTGCGGAACGTACCGCCGATTAGCTCATATATCGCAAGTGCTGTATTTTCCGGAAGCTCTTCGACCGATACACTTTTACGTTGCTGCATGGGATTCTCTTTCAAAGTCGGGGCGCCTTCAAGAGATAGAACAATTGCCAGCACTCTAGCCACGATTTGTCGCAAAGATATCCCAGGAATTCGGGAAACTGTCACAAATGCGTGAGGGCCGCTTCCACGGAACGCATATCATCGTACGAAACAGCCCGTATCGTCCATCTGTAAGAGGGTCTGAGAGACGACACTGTGGCGAACTGCCCACAACGCCTGAAACTGCCGCTAAAGCGTCGGCAATCCGGACTCTGGCTGTGAGGAATGTCCTTGCTCAGACAGTCAGATGGCGCCGGGCCTCTGGCGTATCCAGCGTCTCCGCCAGCCCCTCATGCACGATCTCGCCGCGATCCATGATGTAGACATAGTCGGCAAGTTCCCGGCAGAAATCGAGATATTGTTCGACCAGCAGGATCGCCATGCCGGTGGAATCCCTAAGATAACGGATTGCCCGGCCGATATCCTTGATGATCGACGGCTGGATACCCTCGGTCGGCTCGTCCAGCACCAAGATCTTCGGCCGCGTCACCATCGCCCTGCCGATCGCCAGTTGCTGCTGCTGGCCGCCCGAGAGGTCGCCGCCACGGCGCGACAGCATGGATTTCAGCACGGGGAACAGACTGTAGATGTCATCCGGAATGTTTCGGTCACGGCGGGAAAGCGGCGCATAACCGGTCTCGAGATTTTCCTTCACCGTCAACAGCGGAAAAATCTCGCGTCCCTGCGGCACATAGCCGATGCCCTGCTTGGCGCGCGCGAACGGCGCCATGCCGTTCAGTGTCACGCCGTTGAAGGCAACGGTGCCGGCCGACAAGGCATGCTGCCCGGTGACGGCGCGCAGGAGCGAACTCTTGCCGACACCATTGCGCCCAAGCACACAGGTGATCTTGCCCATCTCGGCCTTGATGGAGATGCCGCGCAGCGCCTGAGCGGCGCCATAATGCAGGTTTGCGTTTTCGACTATCAGCATGGCTTTATCTTCTTTCTTTTCCCTCGAGCCCCCTCACCCTAACCCTCTCCCCGAGGGGAGAGGGGATGACCTCTGTATCCTCGCCAGTATCAGTCATTGGGTAATCGGAGGTGTATCCTCCCCTTCTCCCCTCGGGGAGAAGGTGGCCGACAGGCCGGATGAGGGGACTCTCCCCACCCACAAAAAGCCCACTACCGCCCCAGATAATTCTCGATCACCTTCGGATCGCTGCTGACGAAATCGATCGAGCCTTCCGCCAGAACCGAACCCTCCGCCAAGCATGTCACCTTGACGCCAAGGTCGCGGATGAAGCCCATGTCATGCTCGACCACAACGACTGAACGCGTCTTTGCTATTTCCTTCAAAAGCACGGCGGTTTCCGCCGTCTCGGCATCCGTCATGCCTGCCACCGGTTCATCGACCAAGAGCAGCTTCGGCTCTTGTGCCAGCAGCATGCCGATCTCCAGCCACTGCTTCTGGCCGTGGGAAAGGTTGGCCGCCAACTCGTCGCGCCGATGCGACAGACGTACCGTCTCGAGGATTTCGTCGATGCGATCGCGATCCGCAGGCGTCAAGCGATAGAAGAGCGTCGCGAATACACCGCGATTGCGATTGAGCGCCAGTTCGAGATTGTCCCAGACGGTATGGCTTTCGAAGACGGTCGGCTTCTGGAATTTCCGGCCGATGCCGAGCTGGGCGATATCGGCCTCATCCTTCTTCGTCAGGTCGATCTGGCCGTTGAAGAACACCTCGCCCTCGTCGGGTCGCGTCTTGCCGGTGATGATGTCCATCATCGTGGTCTTGCCGGCCCCGTTCGGGCCGATGATGGCGCGAAGTTCGCCCGGCTCGATGACGATGGACAGCGAGTTCAAAGCCTTGAATCCGTCAAAGGAGACGGAGACATTGTTGAGATAGAGCATGCTGTTGGGTTTGATATCCGGGATCATGGTTCTACTCCGCAGCCTGTACGGACTTGTCGGCTTCATCCTTCGCGGCCTTGGGCGGCGGGCTTGCCGGCCGGCGTGTCTTGCCGAAATAGTGCGCGATGGTGCCAACGATGCCCCTTGGCAGGAATAGCGTCACGGCCACGAAGAGGCCACCAAGCGCGAAGAGCCAAAACTCGGGAAACAGGCCGGTGAAAACAGTCTTGCCGCCGTTGACGAGGATGGCGCCGATGATAGGCCCTATCAGGGTGGCCCGGCCGCCGACGGCCGTCCAGATGACCACTTCGATCGAATTGGCAGGCGCAAATTCTCCGGGATTGATGATGCCGATCTGCGGCACGTAGAGCGCGCCGGCAATACCGGCCATCATGGCCGATACGACGAAAACGAAGAGCTTCATGTGTTCGACGCGATAGCCGAGGAAGCGCGTGCGGCTTTCAGCATCGCGCACGCCCACGAGCACCTTGCCGAACTTCGAACGCACGATGGCCGAAGACAGCATCAATACCAGCGCCAGGAACACGGCCGTGATGGCGAACAGCACGGCACGCGTGCCATCGGCCTGGATGTTGAAGCCGAGAATATCCTTGAAGTCGGTCAGGCCGTTATTGCCGCCGAAGCCCATATCGTTGCGGAAAAAGGCTAGCAGCAGCGCATAAGTCATCGCCTGCGTAATGATCGACAGATAGACGCCGTTAACGCGCGACCGGAAAGCAAACCAACCGAAGACGAAGGCAAGCAGGCCGGGTGCAACGAGGACCATCAGCATGGCGAACCAGAAATGATCAAAACCGTACCAGAACCAGGGTAGCTCCTTCCAGTTCAGGAAGACCATGAAATCGGGCAGGATCGGATTGCCGTAGGTGCTGCGGGAACCGATCTGCCGCATCAGATACATGCCCATCGCATAGCCGCCGAGCGCAAAGAAGGCGCCGTGGCCGAGCGAGAGAATGCCGCAATAGCCCCAGACCAGATCGAGCGCCAAGGCGAGCAGCGCATAGGTCAGATATTTGCCGAACAGCGACATCAAATAGGTCGGCACATGTAGTGCACTTGTTTCCGGCAGAGCCAGGTTCGACAGCGGCACGAGCACCGCCACGGCAAGCAGGATCGCGATGGCGATGCTGATTCGGCGGTCGAGCGAACGGAGAATGAAGGCCGTAATCATGCTTCCACCGCCCTTCCCTTGAGCGCGAAGAGGCCGCGCGGACGTTTCTGGATGAAGAGGATGATAAGGACGAGAACCAGGATCTTGCCGAGCACCGCCCCCGCATAGGGTTCGAGGAATTTGTTGAGAATGCCGAGCGAGAAGGCGCCGACGAGCGTCCCCCAGAGATTGCCGACGCCGCCAAACACCACGACCATGAAACTGTCGATGATGTAGCTCTGGCCGAGGTTTGGCGAGACGTTGTCGATTTGCGAGAGCGCCACACCCGCCATGCCGGCAATGCCGGATCCCAGCGCAAAGGTGAAGGCATCGACCCAGGAGGTGCGAATCCCCATCGAAGACGCCATGCGCCGGTTCTGCGTCACCGCCCGCATTTGCAATCCAAAAGCCGAGCGCTTGAGGAGCAGCAGGAGCGCCACGAAAACACCGAGCGAAAAGACGATGATCCAGAGCCGGTTCCAGGTGACCGAGAGATAGCCGAGGTCGAAGGAACCGGACATCCAGGAGGGGTTGCCAACCTCCTGATTGGTTGGCCCGAAGATCGAGCGCACCGCCTGCTGCAGGATCAGCGAAATGCCCCAGGTGGCGAGCAGCGTTTCGAGCGGCCTCCCATAGAGAAAGCGGATGACGCCGCGCTCGATGACGAGACCGACGGCGCCGGTGACGAGGAAGGCGACCGGCAGGGCAATCGCCAGCGACCAGTCGAAGAGCTCAGGGTAAGAGGTGCGGATGATGCTTTGAACCACGAAAGTCGAGTAGGCGCCGAGCATCACCATCTCGCCATGCGCCATGTTGATGATGCCCATGACGCCGAAGGTAATGGCAAGACCGATGGCGGCCAGAAGCAGCACCGAGCCGAGCGACAGGCCGTACCAGACATTCTGCACCGCATCCCAGAATTTCAACTGCTCTTGGATGCCGGCAATGGCGGCAGCCACATCGGGCTTCAGGCTATCATCGACGGAAACCGACGAGAGAATGCCGATGGCATCCCGCCCGCCTTCGTTCTTGATCGTCTCGATCGCTGCCTTTTTGTCTTCGATCGGGCGGTCCGAGCCAAGCACGGCAACCGCTTTTGCGCGTTCAAGCACACCACGAATGTCCGCGTCCTTCTCGCTCTGTAGCGCCGTCTCGACTGCGTCGAGCGAATCCGCGCTCGGTGCCTTCAGAATGGATTGCGCCGCCTCGAGCCTTGTCGCGCGATCCGGGCTCATCAGCGTCAGACCGCCGAGAGCCGCGCGAACCGCACGGCGCAGATTGTTGTTGATCTTGATCTTGCCGAGATTGTCCTTGGCCTCCTGGCCGACCACCTGGCCGGTCAAGGGATCCACCAGATCCATCATGTCGCCGGAGGATTTGGCGATAAAAACCTGATTGTCGGATTTTCTGATATAGAGATCACCGTCGGAAAAGGCCTGCAATGCCGGCACGACCTTGGGATCACCTGACTTCGCCAAGCTCTGGACGATATCCCCGGCCTTCTGGAAATTGGCCTGGCCGAGGGAATTGATGAGGCCGTGGGCCTCTTCCTGGGCGCGCAGGCTTGTCGCCGTCAGCGCCAGCATCAGGCAGAAGCCGGCGACCAGCGCCAGGGCGATGCGGTAAACGAATTTGTCGAACATTGCGCTAGTCCCCTCAAGCTGCCGCGGCCAGAAAATCCTGCCCGCGGCGATCTTGCGTCGGCTGATATCAGGAGCCCTTGCCGCCGCACTTGCCGGTGGTGACGTTGAAGTTGCCGCAGTTCATCGGCATACGCCAATCCGAGATCAGGTCCTTGCTGTCAGCCAGGTAGTCGGACCATTCCTTGCCGACCACGGCGGGGGTCTGCGAAACGACGTCGAACTGGCCGTTTTCCTGCACTTCGCCGATCAGGACCGGTTTAGTGATGTAATGGTTCGGCATCATGGTGGCGTAGCCACCCGTCAGGTTCGGCACCGAGACGCCGACAAGCGCGTCGATCACCTTATCCGGATCGGTCGTGCCGGCCTTTTCGACCGCCTTCACCCACATGTTGAAGCCGATATAGGCGGCTTCCATCGGGTCGTTGGTCACACGCTTGTCGTTCTTGGTGTAGGCATGCCACTCCTTGATGAAGGCGGCATTGGCTGGGGTATCGACCGACTGGAAGTAGTTCCAGGCAGCGAGATGGCCGACAAGCGGCTTGGTGTCGACGCCGGCAAGCTCTTCTTCGCCGACAGAGAAGGCGACGACCGGGATATCCTCGGCCTTCACACCCTGGTTGCCCAGTTCCTTGTAGAAGGGAACGTTGGCATCGCCGTTGATGGTGGAGACGACGGCGGTCTTCTTGCCGGCCGCGCCGAAAGCCTTGATCTTGGAGACTTCCGTCTGCCAGTCGGAGAAGCCGAACGGCGTATAGTTGATGATGATGTCTTCGTCCTTGACGCCCTTGGACTTCAGATAGGCTTCGAGGATCTTGTTGGTCGTGCGCGGATAGACATAGTCGGTGCCTTCAAGCACCCAGCGCTGCACGCCTTCGTTCTTCATCAGGTAGTCGACGGCAGGAATTGCCTGCTGGTTCGGGGCAGCGCCGGTGTAGAAGACGTTACGCTCGGACTCTTCGCCTTCGAACTGCACCGGATAGAACAGGATCGAATTCAGTTCCTTGAAGACGGGCAGCACCGACTTGCGCGACACGGAAGTCCAGCAACCGAATACGGCGGAGACCTTGTCTTTCTGGATCAGCTCGCGGGCCTTTTCGGCAAAGAGCGGCCAGTCGGAGGCCGGATCGACAACGACGGGCTCGAGCTTCTTGCCGAGAACGCCGCCTTTCTTGTTCTGCTCGTCGATGAGCATCAGCATGGCATCCTTCAGCGTCGTTTCCGAAATCGCCATGGTGCCGGACAGCGAATGCAGGACGCCGACCTTGATGGTGTCGTCGGCCGCGAAGGCGCCGTGGAATGCTGTGGTGGACATGATGGCGCCGAGCAGCGCGCCGGAGACGAGAGTCTTGAATTTCATCCGTGGTTCCCCTCTTTTGTCTGCCGCAACGGCCGGTAAACAAGGATTAACCGTTGCCTTCCGCGACTATCCGGCGCTCCTTCTGGAAACCACATACGTAAAATGACGTAGGCGCCGGGGCGAAATGTGCAGTTTTCGGCACTCTCATGCCCTTAAGCACCACCTCGATCCATGTTACGACATCTCTGAACTGCCGGAGTGACGATGGCGGGACTGCTGAAGGGTAAGCATGGCTGCGCGGCAACGCATCATTCCAGTAAGACGCGAATATAACCGCTGGGTCGCGAACCAGACGCTGGAAGACTATGCCCTGCGTTTCACCGCCAAGAGCGCCCGCCAGTTTTCCTCGCAACGCATCTCGCAAACCGCGATCGGCGCCATTTCCTTTCTGGCGCTGGAGGCGATCGGCGGCACGATAACGCTCTCCTATGGCACCACCAACGCCTTCTACGCCATCATCGTCGCAAGCCTCGCTATGCTCGCCGTCGGCCTGCCGATCAGCCGCTATGCCATCCGCCACGGCGTCGACATCGATCTTCTGACGCGCGGCGCGAGCTTCGGCTATATCGGCTCGACCATCACCTCGCTCATCTATGCCAGCTTCACCTTCATGCTGTTTGCGATCGAAGCCTCGATCATGTCCGGCGCACTGGAATTGACGCTGGGCATACCCGTTTGGATCGGTTACATCATCAGCGCCCTTATGGTGATCCCGCTCGTCACCCATGGTGTCCGTCTTATCAGCCGATTTCAGCTGCTGACGCAGCCCTTCTGGATCGTTCTCAACATCCTGCCCTTCGTCTTCATCGCCTTTGCCGACTGGGAAAAATTCGATCTCTGGCGGGCCTTTGCCGGTATCCATCATCCCGCAAGCGCACCGGGTACCGCCGCTCCCTTCGACCTGGTGGAGTTCGGCGCCGCTTCCGCCGTCATCCTGGCGCTAATGTCGCAGATCGGCGAGCAGGCCGACTTCCTGCGCTTCCTACCGCCGGAAGGTCACCGCAAATGGCGTCATCGCCTGGCGATCTTCCTCGCCGGACCGGGATGGGTCATCATCGGGGCGCCGAAGCTGCTGGCCGGTTCATTTCTGGTCGTCCTGACGCTGACGTCAGGCGTGCCGGCCGACCGCGCCGCCGATCCCGCGCAGATGTATCTGACCGCCTTCGGCTACATGATCCCCTGGCACAATGCGGCGTTGCTGTTGATGGCCGCCTTCGTGATGATTTCGCAGCTGAAGATCAACGTCATGAACGCCTATGCCGGCTCGCTCGCATGGTCGAACTTCTTTTCGCGGCTGACGCACAGCCATCCGGGCCGCGTCATCTGGCTGGTCTTCAACGTCGCCATCGCGCTCCTGTTGATGGAACTCGGCATCTACCGGCTGCTGGAGGAGACGCTCGGCATCTTCTCGATCATTGCTATGGCCTGGCTCTGCACCGTCTCCGCCGATCTCTTCATCAACAAGCCGCTCGGGCTGGCTCCTCCTGGCATCGAGTTCAAACGCGCGCATCTCTACGACATCAATCCGGTCGGCCTCGGCGCCATGGCGCTTTCGGCAACCATTGCCCTCATCGCGCATTTCGGCGCCTTCGGTTCGATTGCCGCATCGCTTGCGCCCTATATCACCCTGATCGTCGCGCTCATCGCTTCGCCTGCCATCGCCTGGGCCACCAAGGGCAAATACTACCTCGCCCGCAAGCCGCGCCAGAGCTGGAAGAATCTAAGCACCATCACCTGTTCGGTCTGCGAACACCCCTTCGAGCCGGAGGACATGGCATGGTGTCCGGCCTATGCCGCGCCGATCTGCTCGCTCTGCTGTTCACTCGACAGCCGCTGCCATGACATGTGCAAGCCGAAGGCTCGGCTCAATACGCAGGTTGGCACGGTCGCAAAGACCTTGCTGCCGGAAAGTATCGTCGCCAAGCTCGCTACGCGCCTCGGTCGCTACGGCATTGCCGTCGCCGTGGCGCTGACCGCCATGGGCGCTATTCTAGCAATGATCGCGCATCAGGTGGGCGCAGCCTCTCCCGAGACCGCCGCGGTGGTCGACCGCACGATCCTCATCGTCTTCTTCGTCTTTGCCGTCATCGCCGGCGTCGCGTGCTGGTTCTATGTGCTTGCCCATGACAGCCGCGTTGTCGCCGAAGAGGAATCCTCGCGTCAGAACACGCTGCTCTTGAAGGAAATTGCCGCCCACAAGAAGACGGATGCCGCTCTGCAGGGCGCCAAGGAGGCGGCGGAGGCGGCAAACCGCGCCAAGAGCCGCTACGTGGTCGGCCTCAGCCACGAATTGCGCACGCCGCTCAATGCCGTGCTCGGCTATGCGCAAATTCTGGAGCGCGACGAGACCATTCCGGCACCCCGGCAATCCTCCCTCAAAGTCATCCGGCGCAGCGCCGAGCATCTGTCGGGTCTGATCGACGGGCTGCTGGATATTTCGAAGATCGAGGCCGGCCGTCTGCAGGTCTATTCCAACGAGATCAACATCCACGATTTCCTCGACCAGATCGTCGACATGTTCCAGCCTCAGGCGCAGGCCAAAGGGTTAAGCTTCATCCATGAACGTTCCGCCGCACTGCCCGACTATGTCCGCACCGACGAGAAACGGCTGCGGCAGATCCTCGTCAATCTGCTTTCAAATGCCATCAAGTTTACCGATGCAGGCACCGTCCGCTTCGAGGTGGGCTACAGAAACCAGGTCGCGACCTTCACCGTTTCCGACACCGGCCGCGGCATTGCGGCGAAAGATATCACGCGTATCTACGAGCCCTTCCAGCGCGGCGAGGCCGACAGCGTCAGGCCCATGCCGGGGCTTGGCCTTGGTCTCACAATCACCCAGCTGCTGACGAATACGCTCGGCGGCGAGATTTCTGTCACAAGCGAAAAAGACGTCGGCTCGACCTTTCGGGTGCGTCTGATGCTGTCGGCCGTGATCCGGCCGATGAAACCACCGGCGCAGGAACAGCGTATCATCGGCTACGAGGGGCCGCGGCGCACCGTCGTCGTCGTCGACGACAATGAGGATCACCGCGAACTGATGCGCGAGATCCTGTCGCCGCTCGATTTCATCGTGCTCACCGCTGCCGGCGGGCCGGACTGCCTGACGCTGATCGAGGGCATCAAGCCGGATCTGTTCCTTGTCGATATCTCGATGCCCGGCATGAACGGCTGGCAGCTCGTTTCACGGCTCAGGGAAAACGGCCAGACGGCGCCTATCCTCATGCTGTCGGCCAATATCGGTGATGCAGCCGCAGCGACGGACAGTGACGACAGCCATAACGACGCCATCTCGAAGCCGGTCGACATCCGCCAGCTTCGCGACAAACTCGCGCTGCATCTCGGGCTGAAATGGCTCTACGCCGATGCCTCCATCCCGGTCGCGCCGAAGCCGCCACCGCCCCTGAAAAGCCCCGGTATCGAGCATGTCCGCGAATTGCTGCGGCTTGGCGAGATCGGTTATGTCAGGGGTATCGAGGCAAAGCTTGCGGATCTTGCCAAGCTTGAAGAAAACAAACCCTTCACCGATGCCTTGCGTGCGCATGTCCAAGCTTTCGATCTCGATGGTTTTCTAAACGTGCTACGCAGCTTCGACATCGAAAAGGTAGAACAGATTGGCTGAGCCCGCCCTTCCCCGCGATATAGTCTTGCTGGTGGATGATTCACCGGAGGCGCTCGGCTTCCTGACGGATGCGCTCGAGCAATCCGGCTTCTCCGTGCTGATCGCGACCTCGGGCTCGGCGGCGCTCAACATCGTCGAGCGCATCACGCCCGATCTCATCCTGCTCGATGCCGTCATGCCGGCAATGGATGGTTTCGAGACCTGCCGCCGGCTGAAAGCCAATGCAGGCATTGCCCAGATTCCCGTCGTCTTCATGACCGGGCTCACCGAAACCGAACATGTGGTGCATGCGCTCGAATCGGGCGGCGTGGATTATCTGACCAAGCCGATCAATGTCGACGAGCTGCGTGCCCGCATCCGCGTTCACCTGCGCAATGCCCGCTCCGCCCAGAGCGCCAGGGTGGCGCTCGACGCTGCGGGACGCCATCTCCTCGCCGTGAAGGGCAACGGCGCCATCCATTGGTCTACCCCGCAGGCAACCCGCCTGATCAACGCCGCCACCGGCAGCGACGACGGCCTCGAACTGGCATCCCAACACATCGCCGCCTTCATGCTCGAGCGCGAACGGCTCGGCCCGGCACGCGACAATCTTCTTTCCATCAGCAATGGCCGTCAGGCCGCGTTGCAATTCACCTTCCTCGGCGCCATCGGCGCCGACGAATATCTCTTCCGCCTGACGGCGAGCAATCAGAGCGCCGATGACGAGACCTTGCGTCAGAGCTTTGCGTTGACGCAGCGCGAATCCGAGGTGCTGCTATGGCTTGCCAAGGGCAAGTCGAACCGCGACATCGGCGAGATCCTCGGCCTTTCGGCCCGCACGGTGAACAAGCATCTGGAACAAATCTATGTGAAGCTCGGTGTCGAGAACCGCGCATCTGCGGCAGTGAAGGCCGCGCATGTCCTGCATCGGCCGTGAGGTCAATCCTCATCTGCAACGCACAGGTGGAGGAATTTCGTAATGATGGAGCAATCAAGAGGCCATCCGAGTTTCGGACCTGATCGGTCCTCGATTGGCAAATGCCGCTGTCGTTCCAGGCGTACGCAAAAAGGCAGCGGCACGGGCGCAAATTGATGCTTTCCACCGTTACCATCCTTGCCGTATCCGTTGAGTGACCAGGCGCTGACGAGAGGACATGGCAATGACGAAGCCCTTCTATTGGAATGAACTCAACACCTATGATTTCGCCGGTCTCTCGCCCGATACCACCATCGCGATCCTGCCGATCGCCTCAACGGAGCAACACGGTCCACATCTGCCGATTGCCACGGATGTCGCGATCGCCGAGGGCATGCTGGCCGAGTTGAAGGTCCAGCGTCCGGACGATCTCGATTTCCTGGTCCTGCCGCTGCAGGAGATCGGCAAGGCCAACGAACACGTCTACGGCCCCGGCACGCTGTCGCTGAGCGCAGAGTTGCTGATCCCGGTCTGGACCGCAATCGGCGCGAAGGTCGCTGAAGCAGGCATCCGCAAGATGGTGATCGTCAACTCTCATGGCGGCAATGTCGATATCATGAGCATCGTCGCGCGCGAACTGCGCGTGCGTTACCAGATGGCCGTCGTCGCCACGCAGTGGACCCGCTTCGGTACGCCTGACGGTATGATCGACGAGCACGAGCAGCGCTTTGGCATCCATGGCGGCGACGTCGAGACCTCGCTCATGCTGCATTTCCGGCCTGATCTGGTCCGGATGCAAAAGGCTGAGAATTTCGCCTCCAAGGCGGAATGGATGAAGGAACATTCCAAGTATCTGCAGCCCTTGCCGCCGCATTCGCTCGCCTGGATCGCGCATGATCTCAATCCGAACGGTGTGGTCGGCAATGCGGCCAATGGCACGGCGGAAAAGGGCGCACTCATCTGCCGCCACGAGATCGCAGGCTTCATCGAGATGCTGCGGGATCTGCGCGACTACCCGCTTGCCAACCTCTATTCGAAATAGGCGTCCGCGCGGCGTCGTTCGGAGGGCGGGATGATATGTCCCTTCGCCTGCAGCTCCTCGACGATCCCGGCTAATTCAGCAAGCAGGTATTCGACGAAAAGGCTGGTGGCGGCGTCGAGCGGTGCTCGCGCGCGGGCGATGAGTTTCATCGGTTGAGGCCGCGAATGCGGCTCGGCGATCGGCCGGAAGACCAGCTCTCCTCGGCGACACTCCGTCAGCACATCGAGCGGATTGAGCAATGTCAGCCCTGCTCCGCATTTTACCAGCTGCTTCAACATTTCCGACGCATTGCTCTCCAGCACCGGCTCGACCTGCACGGAAAGGCGCGAAAGCATCAGATTGATGACCTCGCGCAGGCTGGTACCGGGCTGCGCAAGCAATAGCCGCTCCTCCACGACATCGGCAAGATTGATGGGACCAGGCCCGATCAGCGGATGGCCGGGCGGCAGAACGACGCCGATCGGTATGTCGAAATTGGCAAGGGAGCGAATGCCCGGCATGGCCGGAATGTTGAAGCCAAGTCCGAGATCAACTTCCCCCGAGACGACCGGCGCCATCGTCGTCGATCCGGCATCATTGCGCAGCTGGACGAAGACCCTGGGATGCTCGGAAAGAAAGCGCGCGATGATCTCGGGCAGCGGACCTGACGCCAGGCCGACGGTGGCGACGATACGAACCTTGCCCGCTTGCTGCATCTTGAGACTGCGAATGCGGCCCTCCAGCCGCTCGTAATTCTTCAGAACCTCACGAATGTGCTCGATACAGAGCTCGCCGGCCGCCGTCAGTCTGAGCCCGCGAGGCAGCCGTTCGAAAAGCGGCGCGCCCATTTCCTCCTCCAGCGCCAGGATCTGCCGGTTGATCGCCGATGAGGCCACATTGAGCCGTGCCGCCGCCTTGCGGATCGAGCCGCAGCGGGCGATTTCATTGATATAGAGAAGCCGTCGCGAGTGCAGCATGCATGTCCCCATTGCTTAATTTTTGCCCAGACCGCACAATTTAGGCACAGACCCGGGAACAGATGCCGAAAAGGCATCAATGCGCACGAATTTTGATGCTTTTCAAAGAGCAACGCAACCGCTCAAATGCAGGAAATGGGCGCCAACCACGACGTCCCATGGCAGATAAGGGGAACAGTCAGCCATGTATAAAGCCTTGAAGACAAAAACATTCTTTGCCGCCATGGGGCTTGCCGCCGCGATCATGGCCGCTGAGCCTGCAAATGCGCTCGACAAAGTCAGCTATGGCACGAACTGGCTTGCGCAAGCCGAGCATGGCGGTTTCTACCAAGCGGTCGCCGACGGCACCTACAAGAAATACGGCCTTGATGTCACGATCGTCCAGGGCGGCCCCAACGCGGCCAATTCGGCCTTACTGATCTCCGGCAAGCTGGATTTCTACATGGGCGGCCCGCAGCAGGAGATCGATGCGGTCAAGCAGGGCATTCCGATCGTGGATGTCGCGGCCATCTTTCAGAAGGACCCGCAGGTGCTGATCGCCCATCCGGATGCCGGCGTGGAAAAATTCGAGGATCTGGCGAAGCTGCCGACGCTCTTCCTGAGTAAGGATGGCTATATCACCTATTTCGAGTGGATGAAGGCGAATTTCCCGGGCTTCAAGGACGAACAGTTCAAACCCTATAACTTCAGTCCCGCACCCTTCCTCGCCGACAAGCAGTCCGCGCAGCAGGGTTATGTCACCTCCGAGCCCTATGAGATCGAGAAACAGGCGGGCTGGAAGCCGAAGGTCTTCCTGATCGCGGATGCCGGCTACTCGCCCTATTCGACGATGATCACCGCGCAGAAGGCGCTGGTCGACAAGAACCCGGATCTCGTGCAACGCTTCGTCAATGCCTCGATCGAGGGCTGGTACAACTACCTCTACGGCGACAACAAGGCGGCCAACGAACTGATCAAGAAAGACAATCCCGATATGACGGATGGTCAGATCGCCTATTCCATCGCCAAGATGAAGGAATATGGCATCGTGGAATCCGGCGATGCACTCGACAAGGGCATCGGCTGCATCACCGAAGCTCACTACAAGAAGTTCTTCGACGAGATGGTGCAGATCAAGCTCTTCGATGCCGACATCGACTACAAGAAAGCCTTCGACACGCAGTTTGTCTGCAAGGGCATCGGCATGTCGCTGAAGAAGTAAGCCTAGGCACCTCCCCCTTGAGGGGGGAGGTCGCCGCAAAGCGGCGGGTGGGGGTGATAGCCTGAGATAGCAACAAATCACCCCGCCCCGGAGCTTCGCTCCGACCCTCCCCCTCAAAGGGAGGGTGGATCAACAAAGAGCTAAACCATGCCAGTGTCCGAAGCTACCAAATCCACTCAAACCGAGACACGCAAGCGGCCGCTCGTCGTCATGGAACAGGTCTCCAAGGTCTTCTCCAACGGCACGCTGGCGCTGTCCGGCATGTCGCTCCATGTGGAAAGTGGCGAGTTCATCAGCCTGCTCGGCCCGTCCGGTTGCGGCAAGTCGACGGCCTTGCGGATCATTGCAGGCTTGGGCGGTGCCTCCAGCGGCAGGATCGATTGGCCCAGTTCGCGCATCAACGCCAAGGGTCTGCCGGAGGGCGATATCAGCTTCGTTTTCCAGGAGCCGACACTGCTTCCCTGGAAGACCGTGTTCGGCAATGTCCATCTGCCGCTGAAGCTGCGGGGCGTGTCGAAAGCGGCGGCGCACGATCAGATCATGGAGACGCTGGCAACCGTCGGCCTTCAGGATTTTGCGCAAGCCTATCCCCGCGAATTGTCGGGCGGGATGAAGATGCGGGTTTCGATCGCCCGCGCTTTGGTGACGAAGCCAAAGCTGCTGTTGATGGACGAGCCCTTTGCGGCCCTCGACGAAATCACGCGCCAGAAGCTGAATGACGACGTTTTGCGCCTCTGGCAGACAACGGGGATTACCGTCATTTTCGTCACGCATTCCGTTTATGAATCCGCCTATCTCTCCAATCGCATCGTCGTCATGAAGGCTCGGCCGGGCCGCGTCCACACCGACTTTCCATTGGAAACCAGCGGCGAGCGCGATCCTCTTTATCGTTCATCGGAGGAATATCGGCAGGTGTGCGAAAAAGTATCCCGTTCCCTGATCGAGGCCATCGGCTGGCCGGAGGCCCATTGATGAGCGACAGCACCAGCCTGCCCGCCACTCTTTCCATTGAATCGGCCAATGCGCCAGCAGCCCCCGCAGCCAGGAAGCGCAGTATCGAACGCGCGCTCGGCATCTTCGTGCCCATCCTGACCGTCCTTGCGCTTCTTGTCCTCTGGCAGCTTCTGGTCGTCGGCACCGGCATTCCGCAATATATTCTGCCAAGCCCGATCGCCGTCGCCAAGGCGCTCGTTTCCGACTGGGGCATCTTGTGGCCGGCTCTGTGGGTGACGACTGAGATCACCTTCATATCGCTGATCCTGGCGCTGATCGGCGGGGTCGGCTTTGCGATCTTCCTCGTGCAGTCCCGCTGGATCGAACTCGCCTTCTATCCGCTGGCCGTCATCTTGCAGGTGACGCCGATCGTGGCGATCGCGCCGCTGATCCTGATCTATGCGCCGACACGCGAAGCAGCGCTCTTAATTTGCGGCTTCCTCGTCGCCTTCTTTCCGATCCTCTCCAACATGGTGCAGGGATTGAAGAGCGTCGACCATAACCTGCTCAACCTTTTCGATCTCTACGGCGCCTCGCGCTGGCAGGCCTTGCTGCATCTGAAACTGCCGGCAGCCCAGCCTTATTTCATGACAGGCTTGAGGATCGGCGGCGGCCTGTCGCTGATCGCATCGGTGGTCGCGGAATTCGCAGCCGGCTCCGGCGGTCCGAACTCAGGTCTGGCATTCCGCCTGCTGGAGGCACAATATCGCCAGAACATGCCGCGGCTCTTCGCAGCCCTGCTTCTCCTGTCTGCGCTCGGCGTCGCCATCTTCGCCTTTACCTCCTTCATCTCATGGCTGAGCCTGCATCGCTGGCATGAGAGCAGCCTCAAGCGGGAGAACTAATGACCCACGCCTTCATGTCGCCGCCGAATGCCGCCCGCTTCGTGCTGAGCAATGCCACCGTTCCCGCTGTGACGCTTTCCGGCTCCAAGACGCCTGGCAACGAGGGTCTCGTCCAGGCCGATATCGTCGTCACCGACGGTCTCGTCAGCGGCATTCTCGCGCCTGGCACCGCGCCAGTGGAATATGCCAAGGTCGATATGAAGGAAGGCATGGTCTGGCCGACTTTCGCCGACATGCACACCCATCTCGACAAGGGGCACATCTGGGAACGGCGGCCGAACCCGGACGGCAGTTTCATGGGCGCGCTCGATGCCGTGCGCACCGACCGCGAGGCCAACTGGTCGGCCAACGACGTGCGCAAGCGCATGGAGTTTTCACTGCGCTCGGCCTACGCCCATGGCACAGGCCTGATCCGGACCCATCTGGATTCACTAGCTCCGCAGCACCGCATTTCCTTCGAGGTCTTCACCTCGGTCCGCGAGGCCTGGAAGGACAAGATCGCGCTGCAGGCCGTCGCCCTCTTCCCGCTCGACAGCATGGTCGACGATGCCTTCTTTGCCGATCTGCTCCGCGTCGTTCGAGACGCCGGCGGCCTCATGGGCGGCGTCACACAAATGAACCCGGACATCGACGCGCAACTGGACAAACTGATCCGCGCTGCTGCCGACAATGGCCTCGACATTGATCTGCATGTCGACGAGACCGAGGACAGGCAGGTGCTGACGCTGAAGGCGATCGCCGAGGCCGTGCTTCGCAACGGCTTTACCGGCAAGGTGACCGCGGGCCACTGCTGCTCGCTTGCCCGACAGGACGAGAATATTGCCCACGCCACCATCGATCTCGTCGCCAAGGCCGGGATCTCCGTCGTCTCGCTGCCAATGTGCAACATGTATCTGCAGGACCGCCATGCCGGGCGCACACCGCGCTGGCGCGGCGTAACCCTTTTGCACGAGCTTGCCGCAGCCGGCGTGCCAACCGCCGTCGCCTCTGACAATACCCGCGACCCCTTCTACGCCTATGGCGATCTCGATCCGGTCGAGGTGTTCCGTGAGGCCGTGCGCATCCTGCATCTCGACCATCCGCTGGATACGGCCGCAAGGGTCGTCACCACCTCGCCCGCGGAGATACTTGGCCGCCCGGATATCGGGCGGATCGCCGTCGGCAACCCCGCCGACCTCGTGCTTTTCAGCGCCCGACGCTGGAGCGAATTCCTTTCCCGTCCGCAGTCCGATCGCGTCGTCCTTCGCAAGGGCAAGGTGATCGATCGCAGCCTGCCGGATTATCGTGAACTCGACAGCGTCATTGGAGCCTGACATGCCGGATTATCAGCGCATCAAGAAAGAACTCGAAGGCATTGCCGTCGAAGACAATCCGGCGCTCGTGCGCCAGAAAAGCCGGGACTTCTATTGGTATTCGCCGATCCTCAAGGCCCAGCTCGACAATGTCACGGCCGATCTCGTCGTCACCCCGAAAACCGAGGAAGAGGTGATCCGCACGTTGAAGGTCGCCTATGCGCACGACGTTCCCGTCACGCCGCGCGGCGCCGGCACCGGCAATTACGGCCAGGCCATGCCGCTTTCCGGCGGCATCGTGCTCAATCTCGCCGCCATGAACAGGATCAAAGAGATCCATCCCGGCCGCGTTATCTGCGAGCCTGGCATCGTCATTGCCGAGCTCGATCGCCAGACCAAGGCCCATTCGGGCCAGGAGCTGCGCTTCCACCCCTCGACCGCACAGACCGCGACGATCGGCGGCTTCATCGCCGGCGGGTCGGGCGGTGTCGGCTCGATCACCTGGGGTGGCCTGCGCGATCTCGGCAATATCCTGCGGCTGCGCGTCGTGACGATGGAGGCGGAGCCCCGCACGCTTGATCTAACCGGCTGGGACCTGACCAAGGTCAGCCATGCCTATGGCACCAATGGCATCATTACCGAGATCGAGATGCCGCTGGCGCCGGCCTATGACTGGATCGACGTGCTGGTCGGCTATGACGACTTCATGGATGCAGTGCGCTTTTCGGACGCGCTCGCCAAATGCAACGGCATTCTGGTCAAGGAAATCGCGCCGATCGCCGCCCCCATCCCGCAAGACTATTTTACTCGCCACAAGCCCTACATCCGTCAGGGGCAATCGATCGTGGCGCTGATGATCGCGCCACACTCGATGGATCCTTTCGTCGCCTTCACCATGCAGCAGAAGGGCGAAATCACCTTCCGCTCCGACAAGGTCGAAAGCATGAAGGGCATTCCGCATGCCTATGAGCTCGCCTGGAACCACACGACGCTGCGCGCCATCAAGGTCGATCCGTCGATCACATATCTGCAGGTGCAGTATCCGGGGCCGGACCATGTCGCCAAGGTCCGGAAGATGGTCGAAATCTTCGGTGACGAGGTGCCCGGCCATCTCGAATTCATCAAGTTCGACGGGCAGATCCAATGCTCCGGACTGCCACTTGTGCGCTATACCTCCGAGGCGCGGCTCGAGGAGATCATTAGGATTCATCAGGATCACGGCTGCCCGATCTTCAATCCACACCGCTATACGCTGGAGGAGGGCGGCATGAAGCAGACGGATGCCGTTCAGCTTGCCTTCAAGAAGGAAACCGATCCGAAGGGTCTACTCAATCCGGGCAAGATGATCGCCTGGGACGACCCGAATTTCGATTTCAAATCCGGCAAGAACTACCTCTTCCCCGGCCTTGCCGCGCTGATGGAGGCCTCATGAAGGTTCTCGTCCTTCATTCCCATCCGGTCGAGGAAAGTTTTGGCGGCGCGCTGCATCGCCAGACCATCCAGAGCCTGAAGCGTGCGGGACATGAAGTCGACGATTGCAACCTCTATGCCGAGGGCTTCGATCCCGTGCTCTCGCGCCATGACCGGCTGATCTATCACGACTATCCCGAAAATACCGAGGCGCTGAAGCCCTATGTCGAACGGTTGGAACGCACCGAGGCTCTCGTGATCGTCACTCCGGTCTGGAACTTCGGCTTTCCGGCCATTCTCAAGGGCTATTTCGATCGGGTCTGGCTCCCCGGCGTTTCCTTCGAACTCGTCGATGGCAAAGTGCGCTCAAAGCTGCAGCATATCCGCAAGCTCGGCGCGGTTTTGACCTATGGCGCCGATCCATTTCGCGCCTTCATCGCCGGCAATCCGCCGAAGAAGATCGTCAAGCGCGTGCTGCGCGCCCAGATCAAGCCTTTCGCCCCGGTCGTCTTCCTCGCCCATTACGACATGAACCGCTCGACGGAAGGTTCCCGCAGCCAATTTCTGACGAAGGTCGGCCGCGAGATGGAGCGATTTTGAGCCGACCTCAAGGTCGCGTAATCACGGATGATCGATCCGTCTGTCATTGATGCCCGCCTAAAAGCGCGTCGCGATCTTTCAGATTCGCTTCTTACGCTTTAGGAGACCTGTGCGCGGGTAGGCTTTCTGCTTGAATTTGCTGTATTTCCTCGGATGGGAAGCGTATCGCAGGCGTCGGCATACGCGGCTTGGAACAC